>DASTYR010000283.1:0-6913 GCA_035764795.1 Solirubrobacterales bacterium
GGCGTGAAGACGTCCCTGGGCGTCTCGCACGTGTCCTTCGGCGTCTCGCCCAAGGCCCGCGCGGTCCTCAACTCGGTCTTCCTGCACCACTGCGTCGAGGCGGGGCTCGACCTGGCGATGGTCAACCCCAACCACATCACGCCGTACTCGGAGATCTCCGAGTCCGAGCGCGAGCTGACCGACGACCTCGTCCTGAACCGCCGCGACGACGCGCTGGAGCGCTTCATCGCCCACTTCGAGTCGAAGGGCGAGCAGGCGGCCGAGGAGGTCGGCGACCCGACCGAGGGCATGGAGGCCGAGGAGGCGCTCCACTGGCACATCCTGCGCCGCAAGAAGGACGGGGTCGAGGATTGGATCGAGCGCTCGGTCGAGAAGATCGGCGCCGTTCCGACCCTCAACGACGTCCTCCTACCGGCGATGAAAGAGGTCGGCGACAAATTCGGCGCCGGCGAACTGATCCTGCCCTTTGTGTTGCAGTCGGCCGAAGTGATGAAGCGCGCCGTCGCCCAGCTCGAGAACCACCTCGACCGGATCGAGGGCCACACCAAGGGCAAGGTCGTGATCGCGACCGTGTTCGGCGACGTCCACGACATCGGCAAGTCCCTCGTCAACACGATCCTCACCAACAACGGCTACACGGTGATCGACCTTGGCAAGCAGGTCCCGGTCGACACGATCATCGACGCCGCGGTCGAGAACGAGGCCGACGCGATCGGCCTCTCGGCGCTGCTCGTCTCGACCTCCAAGCAGATGCCGACCTGCGTCCAGGAGCTGCACCAGCGCGGGCTCGAGTTCCCGGTGCTGATCGGCGGCGCCGCGATCAACCGCGACTTCGGTCGCCGCACGCTCTACCCACACGGGAAAGAGTCCGACGACGTCTACGAGCCTGGCGTCTTCTACTGCAAGGACGCCTTCCAAGGGCTCGACACGATGGACGCGCTGGTCGACGAGGAGGCGCGGGCGGCGCTGGTCGAGCGGATCCGCACCGAGGCGCGACAGCTACGCGAGAAGCCGGTGGAGGTTGACGACGCGCCGCCGACCAGCGACGCCAGCGTGCGCTCGGCCGCCCGCACCGACAACCCGATCCCGGAGCCGCCCTTCCTCGGCATCCGTGACATCGACGTAGACCTCGATGAGGTCTTCCCCTACCTCGACCGCCACGTCCTCTTCAAGCTGCACTGGGGCGGCAAAGGGGTCAAGGGCGAGGCCTGGCACGCCCTGGTCGAGGGCCAGGACGGCGAGGAGGGCTTCGCGCCGCGCCTGGAGCGGATGTGGCGCGAGCAGGACTACCTGCAGCCGCGGGCGCGGCTCGGCTACTTCCCCTGCAACGCCGACGGCAACGAGCTCGTCGTATTCGACCCCGAAGACCCCGAGCGCGAGCTGGAGCGGCTCGTCTTCCCGCGCCAGCCGAAGCACGATCGCATCTGTCTCGCCGACTTCTTCCGGCCGCTGGACAGTGGCGAGCGGGACGTGGTCGCGCTGCAGGGCGTCACGGTCGGGCCCGAGGTGACCGAGCTGATCGAACGGCTGGAGCGCGAAGGCGAGTTCGCCGAGCAGTTGTTCGTGCACGGACTGGGGGTGCAGGCCGCCGAGGGCCTGGCCGAGTGGCTGCACGCCGAAGTGCGACGGGCGCTCGGCATCGAGCTCGACCAGGGGCGCCGCTACTCATGGGGCTACCCCGCCTGCCCGGACCAGTCGGAGCACGAGAAGGTGTGGCGCCTGCTCGACCTGGAGGAGATCGGCATGACCCTGTCGGACGGTTACGCCGTGATGCCCGAGCAGTCGACGGTGGCGATCGTCGCCCACCACCCTCAGGCGGTCTACTTCGGCATGAAGTCCGGCTTCATCCCTGAGGACAGGGCGCCCGATGAACTGATCGCCGGCACCGAGCGCGGCGGGGCTGTACCGCCGGAGAACGAGCCGGTCGGGGCTTGAGCTAGGCGCGCGGGTCCGGGGGCCGGCTGGGCAAAGATGCGGTTTAGCTAGACGCCGATGCGTTCGCCGGTGGAACGCTCTTGGGCGAGTGGCTTGAGGCGGACCGGGGCTGCGGAGAGGGCTTGGACGCGGAGGTCGCTCCAGGTCAGGCCCTCGCGGACTAGGGCCGGGAGGCCGAGGGCGACGGCGGTGGCGATCTCGACCGCCTGCAGGATGATTCCGTAGGCGAGGGCGTCGGCGGTGCCGATCCCGAAGCCGGTGTGCAGGACGCTGATCGTGGCGAGCTGGAAGACGCCGATGTTGGAGGGGGTCGCCGGGACGACGGCGGTGACGTTGACCGCGAAGAGGACGGCCGCGGCGGCGCCGATGCCCCCCTCGAGCCCGAGCGCCGCCAGCAGCGCCCAGCAGGCGGCGAGCTGAATCGCCCAGGCGCCGAGTTGCGCCGCCGCAGCGATGACCCCGCGGCGCGGGTCGCGGAACACGGCGAGGCCGGCGCGGACCTGCACCAGCGCTCGGTGCACCGCCGCCCCGGCGCGAGCGAAGCGGCCGTTGCCGTTGCGGCGCATCAGCACCGGCGCGACGAGGACCAGCAGCAGCAGCCCGAGCGGCACCAGACTGAAGGCGAAGATCTTCTCGGTGCTGGAGTGGAAGAGGTCGGTGGTCGAAACGATGATCGCCCCTAGACCGACCAGGGCGACGATGTTGAGCATCGTCTGCGAGACCAGCGTGCCGAGCAGGACGGGGAAGGTCTCGCGCATGCGACCGGTGCGACGCGCCAGGGTCATCGCGCGGGCCGGCTCGCCGAGGCGTGCCGGCAACGTCGCCGACATCAGCACCCCGATCATCGTCGCCGAGGTGACGTCGCGGCGGCGGACGGAGCGGTTGGGCAGTGCGGCGCGTGCGATCCCGTACCAGGAGGCGGCGCGAAAGAAGAGCGAGATTGCCATCAGCGCGCAGGAGACCAGGACCCAGGTCAGGTCGGAACGGACGATGCTGGTGATGACGTTGTCGACGCCGATCTTCTGCGCGGCGAGCGCGGTCAACCCAACGCCGAGCGCGCCGGCGACCGCGAGGCCGGCGCGGCGGGCGATTCGGCGGCGGCTTCCGGCCTGGACCAGCGGCGGATCGAGTGAGGGCAGCCTGCGAGGCGGCCGCGGCGGCGCACCGTCGGCCGGACGAATGCCGGCCCAGTGGGCGGCGCGCTCGAGGCCGGTGGTCGGTGCCGGCGCCTCGATCGCCTTCTCGTAGACGGCGGTGACACGGTCGGCGACGCGGGGCCAGGCGTAGCGCTGGGCGCTCTCGCGCGCCGCCTCGCCCATCGCCGCCAGACGAGCCGGCTCGTGGTAGGCACGCTGCAACTCTTCGGCCAGCCGCTGCGGATCGCCGGGCGGAACGAGGACGCCGTCGACGCCGTCGCTGACGACGTCGCTGTAGCCGGCGATCGCCGAGGCAATCGCGGGCGTGCCGGCGGCGAAGGCCTCGGTGAGGACCATGCCGAAGCTCTCGCCGGCCAGCGACGGAGCGCAGAGCACGTCGGCTTCGTGCAGCGCCCCCCAGAGCTCCTCGTGCGAGACCCGGCCGCGGGCGTCGATACGACTCATCGTCTCCGGATTGGCGAGGTAGCGCAAGACGTCCTCGCGCTCGGCACCTACAACGGTCAGGCGACAGGGCACGTGCTCGACGAGCGCGTCGAATGCAGTGAGCAGAATCGGCAGCCCCTTGCGCTCCTCCGGGCGGCCGACGAAGAGGATGCGCAGCTCCTCGCTGGCCTGCTTGGGACCCTTGGGCGCAGCGTCGACGTCCACCCCGTTGGGGACGATCTCGTAGTTGCCGCCGAACCAGCGGCGACCGGTCCAGGCGGCGGCCTCCGAGACGGCAATCCGAGCGGCGAGCCGGTTGAAGACCCGTCGCGCCCCGAGCGTCGACGCGATGTGGTTGGGAAGCGGCTTAGTGGAATAGGCATGGAACGTGCCGACGACCGGCGCGTCGGCCCCGAGTACCGCGTTCCAGCCGACCAGGGGGACCACCGGCTCATGGACGTGGATCACGTCATAACTGCCGCGCCGCACCTCGCGCCGCGGCGCCACGACTCCACCGGCCGGAAACGGCGCGAGGTTTGAGACCGCACCGTTGGCGCCGAAGCCGGCCGTGCGGCCCAGCGGCACGACGTAGTCCGGCAGCGCCCGTGACTCTGGCGCGGCACGGTGCAGCGTCCGGCTGAGACGGCCGGGTGGGTCGACGGGAGCGAGCACGCGCACGTGATGGTCACGGGCGAGGAACTCCTCCGCGAGCGCCTCGACGTGCTTGTTCACGCCACCCGGATAGCTCCAGGAATATGGCGAGACTAGGGCGATCCGCACGAATCGTTAAGGGTAGTCGATGGTGCGGCCCCCGCTTTCGGCCCAGGCGAAGCCGAGGAAGGCCAGCAGGTAAAGGCCGCCCAGCTCCAGCAGCAGCGCGCCCGAGTCGTTGGCAATCGTGCCTGCCGCCGTCGCCGCCAGGGCCCCCGCCATGCCGGCCCGCATCGCCGGCACGCCACGCAGCCAGGCGGCGACACGGTCGCGCCGCAGCCAGACGAGAGCGGCCGAGAGGAGCACCAGCGGCAGCCCGGCCAGCAGCAGGGGCCGGCCAAAGCTCTCCCCCGCCTCACGCAGCCGCCGGCCGACGACGCCGAGCACGTCGCCACCGCCGTTCGCCTGCAGAACGGTTTTCGTCAGGTGGGCGTCAGAGCCGGAGAGCAGGTCAGCGGCGGCGAGGAGAAGAAGCGCCGGAATCGGCACGGCGAGAGCCCAGAGCGCAAGGTCGCGGCGGCCGGCGAGGAGTGCCGCGGCGATCGCGCCGCCGAGCGGCAGGACGATTGCCGCGCCCACGTCCGCCCCGTAGCGGCCGTAGGCGAAGACGAAGGCGAAGACCACGGCTACGACCACAAAGACGGCGGGCCCGGCAGGCGGCGCCTCCGTCCTGGCGTCGCGCATCGGAGATCGACCCCCCTCTGGTGTGGTCAATCTCCGATGCGGGCCCGCCCAGCCCGTCAACGCCGCGCCGGTCCCGACCAGGACGAGCACGACGAGGAGCGCCTCGAGCTCGTTGCCGATCCCGTAATAGCGGTGGCCGGCGGCTGGATTCGGCCCGGCGAGCGAGAGCTGGATGAGCGGCGAGCCGGCGACGAGGTCGGCCGCGGAGGCGAGCACCGAGGCGGCGCAGGCGACGGCCAGGGCGCGGTAGCCGCGGCCTCGCTTCACGTCTCCCCTCGGCTCCGCTCGGCCGATCCCCCCGTCGAGCCAGCGTCCGGCCTTCCTCGGCCGGCCGAGCGCTGCCGGACCGAAGGAAGCGACGGTCACGGCGGCAAGCGCCGGGCAGCCGGCCGCCACAAGCAGCCGTTCCTGCCCCACACCCGGCTCCAGCGCCGCCCCGACGAGCAGGACGAGCGGCAGGTAGGCGAGCGAGAGGGCGAGCAGCTTTGCCGCCAGCCGCCCCGCCCGCTCGCGGTCGCCGAGGAAGGCGACCGCGAAGACCCCCAGCCAGACGAGCCAGGCGACCCCGACGACCGGCCCGCGGCGGCCGGCGACGTCCCAGAGCCGATCGTCCGGCGCCGCGTCGCGCACGACTGCGAGCGGGTCCCCCTCGAAGCCGAGACCGGCCAGCCGCAGCGCCAGCAAGACGGCGATCGCGGCGGCGGCCAACGCCACCGGCGCTATCGTGACCGCGATGGCCGACCGCACCTTTGCCAAGTTCAGCTTCTTCAAGATCGACCCCGAGTGGCGGCGGCGCGACCCCGAGTTGCGCGCCGCCGACAAGCGCGAGTTCCTTGCCGCCTGCGAGGACTTCGGCCTCGACCGCTCGCTGCGCGCCTACTCAACCATAGGCACGCGCGGCGACGTCGACTTGGTCCTGCTCAGCCAGAGCCCCGACTTGGAGGACATCCACACCTTCCATGTTGTGCTCGGCCAGAGCGGCCTCGCCAAGTGGATGGACACGCCCTACTCGTTCCTCTCGATGACCAAGCGCTCGCCCTACTCCGAGGAGGCGGCGCGGCCGCAGATCTGCACCTCCGAGCGCAAGTACCTCTTCCTCTATCCGATGGTCAAGCAGCGCCGCTGGTACGGCCTTCCCGACGAGGAGCGCGGTCGGATCATGAGGAGTCACATCGAAGTCGGCCGGCGCCATCCCGAGATCACCATCAACACCTCCTACTCGTTTGGACTAGACGACCAAGAGTTCGTCGTCGCCTTCGAGGGGGACGATCCGGGCGAGTTCCTCGACCTCGTGCAGGAGCTGCGCCCGACCGAGTCGAGCGCCTTCACCGAGCGCGAGACGCCGATCTTCACCTGCGTCGCGATGTCGGTCGGTCGAGCGCTCGACGCGCTCGACGGCGTCGCCAGCGGTGCGGTCGCCCCTGTAGCGGGCTGAGCCGAGTCGGGCGCCCCGTCCGTACCCGGATATGTCCATACTTGTCCCCAGTGCCAGTTGAAACGCTCAGCTACGCCATCGACGATCAGGATCGGCTGACCCGCCTCGACGACGGCTACTTCCGCTTCGCCGAGGAGAACGGCTGGGACGGCGCGGAGGCCAGCTACGGCCGCTCGCTCTGGGACTTCGTCGCCGGCGACGACGTGAAGAGGCTGCTGCGGCTGCTGGTGCGTCGGATTCGGGACGAGGCACGCGATATCGAGCTGATCTGCCGCTGCGACGGCCCGCAGGTCAGCCGCGAGATGGACCTGCGCATCGCCGCGACCATCTCCGGCCGCGCCGTGCTGTTCTCGGCCCGGGTCCGCGCCGAAGAGGAGTGGACGGAGCGACAGGAACTGCTTGACCCCGATGCCCCCCGCGGTCCCAGCAGCCTGCCGATGTGCGCCTGGTGCGACCGCTTCGAAGTGCGCGGCGAGTGGCTCGAGGCCGAGGAGGCGACGAAGCGCCTGGACCTGCTGCGCCGTAGCGAGCAGCCGGCGCTCGAGCACACGATCTGCCCGCGCGACGA
>DASTYR010000284.1:0-2982 GCA_035764795.1 Solirubrobacterales bacterium
CTACCCGCCTTCGTTCCGGCGCCCGTCCGAGCGCCGCTGCTGCGAGCTGCCGCCAAGTGGAATGTCTCCGCGGCGCTGCTCGCCGCGCAGCTGCTTGCCGAGTCGAACTTCGATCCCAACGCCGTCTCCCCGGCCGGTGCCCAGGGCATCGCCCAATTCATCCCTTCGACCGCCGCCGCCTACGGCCTCCACGACCCCTTCGACCCCGAGGCGGCGATCGACGCCCAGGCCCATCTCATGTCCGACCTCCTGCGCCAGTTCGACGGCTCCCCCCAACTCGCCCTCGCCGCCTACAACGCCGGTCCGGGTGCAGTTGAAGGCTGCAGCTGCATCCCGCCATATCCCGAGACGCAGGCGTATGTGACCCGCATCCTTGGCCTCCTGGCGGGCGCCAGCACCGTCGTCGCGCCCGCGTTCGAAGTGAGGTTGATTTCGTGACGCATTCAAATGCAAGAATGCAGGACATGCGCACGACGGTGGAGCTCAGCGACCGCACCTACACCCGCCTCCGGGCGACGGCCGCCGAACGGGGGATGCGTGGCTTTTCGGCGATTGTCGAGGAAGCACTCGAGCGTCTCTTCGAGCACGGCCCCAATGACGATGCGATCGCCGGGCTGGTCGAGGCCGAGGGCGCATGGAGCAAGGCCGACGTCGAAGACTGGGACAGGGCACGAGAGGAAGCGTGGGCGACTTGGCCGACCGAGCGGTCCTCGACTCAGACGTCCTGATCGATTACCTGCGGGGCTCGGGACCTGGCCGCGACCTCGTCCGGACGCTGATCGGGGGGAGTCGCTACCGGGTCACCGCGGTCACGGCATTCGAGCTGGCCCTCGGACGTGCCTACCTGCGGGATCCGCACCCGGTGCATGCCCTCGTCGGCGTGCCGCTGCTGACGCTGACGCGCAAGGCGGGGCTGCGAGGGGGCGCCATGCTGGCGGAGTTGCGGCGACGCGGCGAACCGATCGACGTTCGCGACGCGCTGCAGGCCGGCATCTGTCTGGAGGCCGACGCCACCCTGGTGACGCGGAACCTCCCTCACTTCAAGCGCGTTCCCGGCTTGCGACTCGCGCACCCGGCGGAACTGGCCTGACTACACTGCCGCCGATGGCAACCGTCGAGGCACACGGCGTCGAGGGGATGAAGTCTCTGGTCGGTCAGGAGATCGGGCCGAGCGAGTGGCGCGCCGTCAGCCAGGAGGACATCGACACCTTCGCTCGCGTCTCCGGCGATGACCAGTGGATCCACGTCGACGTCGAGCGGGCCGAGAGGGAGAGTCCCTTCGGCACGACGATCGCCCATGGCAACCTCACGCTCTCGCTGGTCGACGGCTTCCGCAAGGAATTGATCACCTCCAGCGGCTTCGCCCTCGGCGTGAACTACGGCTGGAACAAGATCCGCTTTCCCGCCCCGGTCCCCGTAGGCAGCAAGGTGCGCGGCAGGGCCGAGGTCATCTCGATCGATGAGAAGGGCGGCGGCTGGTGGGAGGTCGTGACCCGCTTCACCCTCGAGGTCGAGGGCAACGAGAAGCCCTGCTTCGTGGGCGACTCGGTGACGCGGGTGATGGCGCCGGCCGGTTGACGCTCGGCATCGCGAGCTTTCGGCTACCCCCGGGCCAGATCGACAACAGCGCGCTGCGCATCGGGCAGGGTTCGTGCTGCCGCCGGTCCCATGATCCGCCGCCAGACGGCGGCCAAGGCACCCTTCGATGTAGATCGTGTTGGTGAGGCGGCTGCCGCCGCTGTCGGTTGGCTCGATGAGGTGGCGATGGCCCATGCGGGCACCGGGCATGCGGGACTCATCAGTGAACAGGCGACCTTGCTCGAACTCGACGACCTGGAAACGGAGGCGCAGGCCGGTACCAAACACGATTCTCGCCTTGGCGCCCAAATTTAGGGGCCCGTCGAGGCGGGCGCGCTTGATCTCGGCGTTCCACTTCGGCCACGCCTCGGCGTTCGCGTAGGCCCTCTTCCAAACGACAGCCGGCGCAACGTCGGCCTCCAGCGTGCTCGTCGTCTCCCATCGACTCATCGGTAAAGCCCCTCCTCGAGCAGTTCTACGTTTGCGGTGACCCAGCGATCCAAGATCGCCTCATCCAGAAGACATCCCCCTAGTGCCTCCTGCTCTAGCAGCGGCATGAAGCTGAGCGGAGCCCAGATCAGGAAGAAGTGCTGGAGGGTCGCCCAGAGGCGATCAGCATCCTCGCGCAGGGCACCCTTCTCGGCGAGCGTGTCGATCTCGGTGTTGCCTCCCTCGGTCCAGGATTCCCAGAGTCCGCCGGACTGCCTCCAGCGGGACCATCAGCGTCAGCGGCTCTTTGCTTGCCGGTTTGAATCCGAAGCGAGCGTAGAAAGCAGTGGCCTCTCCGTCGAGCGCGTGGACGAGGACAGCGCGCATGGCGCCCGAACGGGAAGCATGCTCGGTGCGTTGGAGAGCATCGAGGAGGAGGCTTCGTCCTAGGCCTATTCCCTGCTCGGAGCGATCGACGGCGAGGCGAGCGATTAGACACACGGGGATCGGGAAGTGCTTGGAGGTCCCGCGCTGGACTTCACCTGTTGCCTCTCCCTGCTCGACTTGTGAGGCGACCAGCGTGTAGTAGCCGACAACACCAGTCTCTCTCTGTCGGCAGACCACGAAGGTGCGGGCGGTGGCACGGCGCTGACCCTGTCCCGCGTGGGCGCGCAGCCATCGGTCGAGCTGCTCGCGACCGCACTCGAAGCGATCGATGTCATGATGCGCCGCGAGCGGCTCGACCGCTCCGAAGCGAGCGCTCAACCGCCGAGAACGCTGGGACGCTCGGTCAGGGCGCCCAAGCCGGCCTCGAAGGGAGAGGGATCGTCCAGCGCGGCGAGGAAGCGGTCGGCCTCTTCTGAGTTGAGCGCAATGCTCGTCCGCTCAGCCAAAACCTGCGCGTGATGGCACCCACCGACGAGTCGCCGACACGCTCGCTCGACAGCTGGCCGCTGGCCGACTCACGATCTAGCG
>DASTYR010000285.1:0-5244 GCA_035764795.1 Solirubrobacterales bacterium
GCCCCGTCATGCCGATCTACGAGTACAAATGCGACAACGGCCACGTCTTCGACGTGATCCAGAAGATCAACGACGAGCCACTCGACGAGTGCCAGGAATGCAGTGCTCCTGCCCGGCGCGTCCTGCACCCCGTCGCGATCCACTTCAAGGGCAGTGGCTTCCACAACACCGACTACAAGACGAAGCGGGGCGGCAACGGCGCCTCGTCCGAGGGCTCGAAGGACTCCGGCGAGTCGAAGTCCTCCGAATCCAAGTCGTCTGAGTCGAAGTCGAGTGACTCAAAAGCTCCCGCCAAGGCAGAGTAGTCGCTGGACGATGCCGGTCGGGGGTCGCCTCGCCGATGCCTCGCGAAGCGGCTCCGCAGAGTGATTTTCAGCCGCGAAGCGGCACAAAATTCCACCGCCGCAGGCGGTGGCGGGCAGCGGCGAGGCGACCCCCGACCGGCCCCTACTCGCCCAGCAGCTCCTTGACCGCCCGTCGCCGCTCCGACTCGGGCACTTCGATCGATCCCGCTGGTCCCGGAACGCAGCCCGCGTTCGCTCCCTCGCAGAGCACGTCCGCTTCGCTGTCACCCCCGATCGCCGCCGCCAGGATCAGCTGAGGCATGGTCAGAAAGCCCATGTCGCTGACGAACGCTTTCGGCGCATTCCAGCCGATGATCGGGCCCTTGACGAAGTTGTATGGGAGGCGGAGCGGGTCGGTGAGACGGCCCTTGATGCCGCTGATCACGTCCTGCTGCGCCTTGGCCCGGTCGAAGTCGTCGTAGCCGGTCGAGTAGGCGCTGGGCCCGGGCCCTGGACAGGGGCTCGGCTTGCGGATGCGGGCGTAGGTGAGCGCCTGTTCCCCGTCGAGCGTGTTGTCGCCCTTGCCAAGGCGCAGCGTCCAGCCACCCTGGCCGCCGCCGGCGCCACCTGAGATGTCAGCGCAGATCTTCTGCGGGACGTCGACGACGACGCCACCGACCGCGTCGATCAGGTCTTCGAAGCCGGTGAAGTCGACTATCGCGACGTGGTCGACCTCGATCCCGAGGAAGCCCTCGACCGCTTCGGTCTGCGCCCCGGCGCCGCCGAAGGCGAAGGCGCCGTTGATCTCCTGCGGGCTCTGTCCGGGTATCTCCGCGTAGGCGTCCCGGGGAATCGAGAGTTTGCGGAAGTCGCCGCCGCCGGCGCGGATCAGCATCAGCGTGTCGGCGCGGAACTGGCCGACTTCGCACTCGTCGTGGGGCGCGTCGCCGCGCGACTGCTGCTCGAAGCACTCCTCGGAGGGGGCGGCGCCGTCCTCCGTGCCGGGCGGGCGGGCGTCGGTACCAAGCACGAGGATCGTCTGTGGATTGACCAGGAGCAGCGGATTGCCGCCCAGGGCGGACTTGGCGTCACCGGAGAGCTTGAAGGCCTGCAGTTGGGCGGAGACGGCGAAGGCGAGGAAGCTCAAGAGGATCCAGCCAAGGGCGGCGAAACCGAGCCACTTCGCCGCCCGTCGCAGTGCCGGTCGCTCGGGGCGGGGACCACGGTCGCGGTCGCGGCCCAGGCGGGGCAGCTTCGGCGGCCCGCCACCGCGCTCGCGCAGGCTCGAGAGGTCGGGCTTGCGCAGGCCT
This sequence comes from Solirubrobacterales bacterium, assembly GCA_035764795.1. Lineage (GTDB taxonomy): Bacteria > Actinomycetota > Thermoleophilia > Solirubrobacterales > 70-9 > VRUE01. The sequence goes on from DASTYR010000285.1 coordinate 1,595, forward strand.
CGGAAGAGCCCCTTGCGGGCTCTGTAGACCTTGTAATCGGGCGGCCCCGAGGGCTGCTGCTGGTCGCTCTCTGGCATGAAAGGCTTAGGAACTATGCCGATGCCCGCGGTCGCCTGCGAAATCCCATGAGCCGAGCCGAAGCGATCGGCGTCGACCTCGGTGGAACGAAGATGCTGCTCGGCGTGCTCGACTCCGAGTCGAACGTCGTCCACGAAAGCCGCGAGCGCTCGACCGGGCAGGACGAGGCCGAGCTGGTCGAGCTGCTGGCCCGCGAGATCGAAGAGGCGCGCGCCGCGCGGCCTGGCGTGGAGGCGATCGGTCTCGGCATCCCTGCGACCATCGATCACGAGGAGGGGCTGGCGATCTCGGCGGTCAACCTGCCGATCGACAACCTGCCGATACGCGACCTGCTGACCGAGCGGATCGGGCTGCCGGTCTTCGTCGACAACGACGCCAACGTCGCGGCACTGGCCGAGCACCTGCACGGTGCCGCGCGCGGAACGCGCAACGCGGTGATGCTGACGATCGGGACCGGGATCGGCGGCGGCCTGATCCTCGACGGCAAGCTGTACCGGGGCACGAGCGGTGCCGGCGCCGAGCTGGGCCACGTCGTAATCGACGTCGACGGGCCGCGCTGTCAGGGAAACTGCCCCAACCGCGGCTGCGTCGAGACGCTCGCTTCGGGCACTGCGCTCGGCCGCGAGGGACGCGAGGCAGCTTCTCGCGAGCCGGACTCCGCGCTGGGGCGGATGAGCGCCGAAGGCCGGGAGATCGACGGTAGGGCCGTGACCGAGGCCGCGCTTGCCGGCGACGAGACCGCGACCCGCGTCTTCGACCTCGTCGGCCGTCGCCTCGGTGCGGCGCTCTCCAGCTTCGCGAACATCTTCGAGCCCGAGGTGATCGCGGTCGGCGGCGGCGTGATCGCCGCCGGCGACTTGTTGCTGGAGCCGGCGCGCAGCGAGCTGGAAGCGCGGGCGCTGCCGCCGATGAACCGCACCCCTGTCGTCGCCGCGGAGTTGGGTGGAGACGCCGGGATGATCGGCGCGGCCGAGATGGCGCGGATCGAGCTGGGCGGAAAGGACGGCTGATGCCCGGCTCGCTGATCGTCTGCCCGACTCCGATCGGCAACCTCGACGACATCACGCTGCGCGCCCGCGACGCCCTCGTCAGCGCCGACTACGTTGCCTGCGAGGACACGCGGCGCACCGGTTCGCTGCTCGACAAGCTGGGCATCCGGCCGGCGCCGCGGCTCGTTTCCAACCACGAGGGCAACGAAACCGCGCGGGCGACCGAGCTGGCGCAGCGGATCGAGCGCGGCGACACCGTCGTGCTCGTCTCCGACGCCGGAATGCCGGCGATCTCCGACCCCGGCTACCGACTGGTCCGCCGCTGCATCGACCGCAACCTCGACGTGACCGTCCTTCCCGGTCCCTCGGTCGTCCCAGTCGCCCTGGTCGCTTCCGGCCTGCCCACTGACCGCTGGCGCTTCGAGGGCTTTCTGCCGAAGCGCACCGGTGAGATGGAGCGGGTGCTGCGCTCGGCGGAGACCGTGATCGCCTTCGAGTCGCCGCGCCGAGTGGGCGATTCGCTCGCCGCCTTGGCGGCGATCGCCCCCGACCGACCGGCGGCCGTCTGTCGCGAGATGTCGAAGATGCACGAGGAGGTCGCGCGCGGCTCGCTGGCCGAGCTGGCACGGCGCTTCCGCGGCGACGTCAAGGGCGAGATCGTGCTCGTCATCGCGCCTGCCTCCTCCGACGAGCACCACGAGGACGTCGGCTTCGCGGTCGACGCCCTCCGCCACCTGGTCCAGTCGGGCGCCCGCCCCCGCGCTGCCGCCAGCGTCGTCGCCGCCCTCACCGGCACCCGCGCCAACGACCTCTACCGGGCGCTGACCGGCAGGGAGCCCCGTCGCTGAGGGCGATGGATCGCTGATCCTTCGGAGGTCGCTTTCGCACCGAGGGATCCCGTCGCCTCTTATCGAATGCGCAGATATAGTTGTACGGTGACTCGGGCGGCGCAGCGAAGGTAGTCGCGTGAGCCGCGAGTTCTCGGTGTTTCTCGCCTCGTCGGGATTGACGCTGCTGGCGGGTTTTGCGATTCGCACGCTGGCGCTCGCCGACGCCGAAGGGCTCAGTCTCGAGTTGGTCGACTTTGCCCGCGACCTCTTTGCCGCTGCCGCCGCCGTCTTCCCCACCACTCTGATCATCCAGCCCGAGCGCGAGCAAGCGATCCTGGTAGCCCCGTCCGACGTTCTGACGATCGTCCTCGTGGTGATGGCAATCCTCCTCTGGGGCAAGGGCGAGTCCCGTTACCTGCGCCACTGGCGCAAGGGCAAGGAGCGTCTTCGCCAGCACGATGGCAGCCTGAGCGCACCTCAGCCGGCCGCGAAGCCAGGGCGAAGAAAGGCCCTTGCGTTCGTGGTCGGCAACGGGCTTGGATTCCTGGTCCTCTTCGCGTCCACGACCCTCTCCCAGCAGATGATCTCGTGACTCGGCGGGACGTCAGCATCGCGGTCGTATCGCTCCTGGCCCTCTTTATCTCCCTGGCGGGGGCCGTCGGCTTGGACACCGTCTTCACTGGAATCGGATTGATCGCAGCGGCTGTGGGGGTCCTGGCGATTTTCTCCTACTTCATTTCTCGCTAGTCCCGGGTTTGGAGACACGGGCCCCGGGTTGCCGACGAGGAGGGGCCCCGCTGGTACGGTCCTCGCCGGATGAGCTCCGGGGCCTACTACGTCACCACTCCGACGGCGCAATTGTTTGTGCGCCAGAGTCCGCAGTCGTAAGCTAAGACGTAGAAGTCACGTGGCAGACATCGAGAAAGAGATCGAGCTGGTCTTCGAGCCTCAGGACGAGGGGGGCTATCACGTGTATGCCCCCGATCTTCCCGGCCTCCACACCCAAGGCGATGACCTCGACGACGCGATGGCGAACGCCAACGAGGCTGTGGCCCTCTACGTCGAAGGGCTGAAGGAAGACGGCGAACCGCTCGACAGCGGCATCATTCGCCGCACGATTCCCCTACCCGCGTGAGCCCGCGCCAGCCGGTCGTCTCAGGCGAGGGCCTGATCAAGGCGCTGCGCAAGGACGGCTGGGAGGTCGTCCGCCAGCGCGGCAGCCATGTTCGCTTGAAGAAGGCCGGACGCAGGCACGCGCTCGTCGTCCCGCTGCACAAGGAGATTCGCCGGGGCACTCTCGCCGGCATCCTGCGCGATGCCGACCTCAGCACCGACGATCTTCGCCGCCTGCTCTAGGAGGTCGAGGGCGCGAGCAGGAGGCGTGAGCGCAGGAGAAGGGTCGTCCCCTGAGCGGCAAGCGCCGCCGTCGTAGCGAGGCCGAAGGCGGCGGCAGTCGCCAGTGCGGGCAAGGCGATCGCGAGTACGAAGCAGAAGGCGGCGAAGCCGTAGAAGCCGAACAGGAAGTTGCGCAGGAGGATGCTGACCTGGGCGAAGCCGTCGTGGGCGTGGGTGAAGACGGCGAGGACGCTGGTGACGATCGGGAAGGGCGCCAGCAGGCCGCTGAGATGGGGGCCAAGAGCACCGGAGACGGCGGTCAAGACGAGCACGAGCCCGAGCGCGGCGAGGGCGCGGGCGGGGAGGTCCCACCAGGGCGGCACGGTGATGGCCGGCGGTGACCAGGGCACTGGCGGTA
>DASTYR010000286.1:0-2637 GCA_035764795.1 Solirubrobacterales bacterium
CCTTCCGCCGGAGCAGGTTCTTCAGCACCAGGCCCGCCCAGGTCACGGTGCCTATCCTGTCGAAAACGGGGCCGGGTCTGCACCGACCGCCGCTTCCACGCCCGAGGAGGGACGGCTAGGGCGCGATCCGCTCGGGCGCGAGCACGAGGCTGCCGTTGCGCCGAGCCACCGCCGAGATCGCGAGCGAGGCGAGGATTCCGGTAACGGTGGCGGCGAGCGCGCTCATCACCAGCAGGAGAGCGGAGGCGAGCGAGAAGTTGATCGCGACGTCCCGGCCGACGCCGAGGGCGAACAGGATCGTGGCGGCCGCGCCGGCGTTCACGATCACACCGCCGGAGGTGATCGGGACCACGCCGGCTGCGGCGGCGAGGCAGATCACCGCCAGCGCCGTGGTCGGCTCGAAGGAAAGGCCGAGCGCGGTGAGCAGCGCCGCGCTGCCGAACGCACGGCTCGACCAGCAGGCGAAGAGGTAGAACCAGGCGACGATCGCGGCGCGCCGCCCGCCGGGGCTCGTGTGGTGGGCGACGTGATCGCCGAGCGTGTGCAGGCGCCGGCTCCGGCGGAGCAGCGGGAGCCGCGCCAGGCGCCGGCCGGCCACGAGCAGGGTGCAGCACCCGATGCCGAAGACGACGACGATCAGCAGCGGACCGCGAAGGGTCGAGCCGGTGGTCGCCGTCGCCGAGATCGAGAGCGGAAGCATCGCGATGGCGTCGATCATTCCGAGGGAGACGATCGACAGGACGATCGCCTCGAAGCCGATGCGGATCCCCCCGAGCCTGCGCAGCGTGCCGACCTTGATCAGGTAGTCGAGGCGGAAAGGCAAGACGGCTCCGCTCGCGGCCGCCGCGCCGACGGAGGCGAGGCAGCGGGCCTGGTCGGGACACTCCTCGGGCGGGAAGAGCCTGTGCCAGCCGCGTGCGCGGAAGACGAAGCTGGCGAGGTAGGCCAGAGCAGCTGCTGCGGCGAGGGCAGGCTGTGCGTGATCGAGGGGCCAGCTCGAGTGGGTGAGCCGGCGGCCGACGAGAACGGATGCGGCGACGGTCAGCAGTGCGAATACCGCGCCGGCCATCTGTCGGCGCCGACGCGGTGTCGCGGCAAGCCGGAGTAGGCGTCCAACCATGATCAGCCGTCCTCCTCGCCTCGCCGCGTGCGAATAGCCGCCCGCGTACGAGCGACAGTATCGCACCGATCGGCCGCGGCTGTGCGCAGGGCTCTCGGCGAACCCCGTGCATCGGCTACCCTCGATTGCGTGGAGCCAGACCGCGAGGCGATCCTGAAGGCGCTCGAGCACGTGATCGACCCCGAGCTCAAGCGGCCGGTCACCGAGCTCGACATGGTCCGCGACGTGCTCATCGAGGGCGGCGACGTCTCCGTCAAGATCGCGCTCACCGTCGCCGGCTGCCCGCTGCGCGAGAGCTTCCAGGACCAGGTCACGGAGCACGTCGGCGCGGTGCCCGGGGTGGAGCGCGTCCGGCTCGGCTTCGACGTGATGAGCCCGGAGGAGAAGGCGGCGCTCTCGACCAAGCTGCGCGGGGGCGTCGCCGAGCGCTCGAAGGGGATCTCGGTCGATCGGTCGACGCGTGTGCTCGCGATCGCGAGCGGCAAGGGCGGCGTCGGCAAGTCGTCGCTGACGGTCAACCTCGCGGCCGCGTTCGCCCGGCTCGGCCACCGCACGGGCGTCCTCGACGCCGACGTCTACGGCCACTCGATCCCGCACATGCTCGGGATCACGCAGCGGCCGGTCGTCGTCGACCGGATGATCGTGCCGCCGGTGAAGGAGGACCTGAAGCTGATGTCGATCGGCTTCTTCCTCGAGGACAACTCGCCGGTGATGTGGCGCGGGCCGATGCTGCACCGGGCGCTGGAGCAGTTCCTCTCCGACGTGCACTGGGGCGAGCTCGACGTGCTGCTCGTGGACATGCCGCCCGGGACGGGCGACGTCTCGATCTCGCTCGGCCAACTCCTCCCCCGTGCCGAGGCGGTGATCGTCACGACGCCGCAGCCGCTGGCGCAGGAGGTTGCCGCGCGGGCGGCGATCATGGCCCAGAAGACGAACATGCGCCTGATCGGCGTGATCGAGAACATGACCTCGGAGGTGTTCGGCGCCGGCGGCGGCGAGCGGCTCGCCGAGCAGATCGGGGTGCCGCTGCTCGGTCAGGTGCCGCTCGACTCACGGCTGCGCGAGTGCGGCGACGCGGGCGAGCCGCTGGTCTGGGTCGAGCCCGAGTCGGAGACGGCGCAGACGATCGTGCAGATCGCCGAGGCGATTCACGCCGGGCGGCAGACGTTCAAGCCGCTGCCGGTTCTCTCGTAGGGTTGTGTGGGTGCCAGACTGAAGTCAGGCACCCACGCGTCCTCCTCGGCAAAGGGGCGCCCTTGGTGGGCGCCCCAAAACCGATGTGACCCCGTCTACCGGCGTCCCGACCCGCATTCCCGGTCGGCAAGAACTCTCACCCATCGCCCGTAAGGATTGTGTGAGGATTTCGCCGTGGAGACGGTTGTCCGCCGCCTGCGGGAGCTCGGCTTCTCGTCGGCGGACGCGGCCACGCTCGCCGAGCACTTCCTCGACGCCGAGCGGCGCGGGAAGAAGAGCCACGGTCTCTCGCGGGTCGATTGGCTCGAGGGACTCCCCGGCCT
>DASTYR010000287.1:0-2494 GCA_035764795.1 Solirubrobacterales bacterium
GGCGTCCGTCGTCCCGGGCCGGGAGCGGGTAGCCGGCTGCCGCGGCGAGAGAGAGCGCCCGCTCGACCTCGTGGATCTCGTCGCCGACGCGATGGCGGACGTCGAGCAGCGAGCCGGGGTAGTCGACGCCGATCGCCGCGATCCGCGGCACGCCGGCGAGGCGCAGCAGCAGCGCCGTCGGCAGCGGGCTCTGGTGGTGGGAGGTGAAGATCAGCGCGGCCGCGGGGGCGCGGCGCGCCACCGCCTCGACGACGGCCTGGCAGTCCTCGGCGTCGACCGGCGGCGGCTCGGGATCGATCCAGGGGGCGAGGTGCACGAGCACCTCGTCGATGCCGGGCAGTAGCCGCGCCGCCGCCGCGCCGCGCGGCCCGCAGAGCAGCCTCAGCGGCCCATCCGTGCCGGCGGCGATCGCGCGTAGGGCTGGCCCGGCCAGCAGAACGTCGCCGAGGCTGTCCTGGCGGACCGCGAGGACGCCGCCGCTCATCGATTGCCCCCGATCAGCCACTCGACAGCGGCCTCGATCGAGGTCGCGGTCCGCGGGGCCCTCCGCACGTCCTCGGCTTCGGTGCGCGGCGTTGGCACCAGGACCGCCGCCGCCCCAGCCGCCTGCGCGGCCTGCACGTCCGCGGCCACATCGCCGACCACGGCGCAGCGGTCAGGAGGAACGCCGAGCCGCTCCGCGGCGGCAAGGACCAGGCCCGGCTCGGGCTTGCGGCACTCGCAGCCGTCGCCGGGCCCGTGCGGGCAGTAGAACCATGGCCCGATCGGACCGAGCAGCTCCTCCGCCCGCCGGTTGACCGCCTCGACCTGCTCAGGGGCGATCAGCCCGCGGCGAACGCCGCTCTGGTTGCTGATCACGGCGAGCGACGTGCCGACCTCGCGCAGCCGCCGCAGCGCCCGCCTCGCCCCCGGCACGGCCACGACCTTGGCCGGGTCGCCGTTGTAAGGAACGTCTAAGACCAGCGTCCCGTCGCGATCGAAGAGGACCGCGGCCGGCGCCTCTGCGGGGGGTTCGGAGCCGTCACCCCGCGGGCCGCCGCGGGCCAGCAGAACCGGCAGGCGTACCACGCCCCAGGCCGACCAGAGGGCGGCGGCGACCGATAGCGCCGCGCTCGTCGCCAGCATGCGAACGACCTCGTCGCGATCGCGCGGGCCGGGCGCGATCCGCGCCCAGGCAAGCTCCGCGGTCAGGCCGAACCAACCTGCAGCGAGGGCGGCGGCGCTGCGCCGTCGGTCGACGGCGAGCGCGGTCACGGCCGCCGCGAGCGACACCGTCGTCAACAGGTGGCGGCGCAACCGTCCCCGCGGCGCCCGGCCCCAGCGCCGCCAGTGGCGCCCGTGCAGCGCGCGCATCAGGATGTCGTCGGCGTTGCCGCGCTGTCGCGCGACGCTGATCCAGAACCCCGCGGCCGAGACGGGGTGGCTCACGCGGCGACGCCCCGACGCGATCCGCCAACCGCACCGCAACAAGCGCATCGCGAAGTCGGTGTCCTCGCGGTAGGCGCCACCGAAGCGCTCGTCGAAGCCGCCGGCCGACTCCAATGCCGAGCGCCGCACCGCCAGGTCGGCGCTGATCCAGGCTGCCCTTTCGAGGGCAGCGACGTTGCGCTCCCAGTCGGTCGGCGGCCGCCCGGTCGCGAGTGGTACCCGCAGTCGGCCCTGGCTCGCGGCGACGCCGGCCGCAGCTGCCTCCAAATCGTCGCGCAGCCGTCGCGCCCAGTCTGGGTCCGGGACGACGTCATCGTCGAGGAAGGCGACCCACTCCGCCTCGCTCACGCGCCAGCCCGTGTTGCGGGCCGCGGCCGGACCGCGAGCGGGACCTGGCACCGTCTCGACGAAGGGCGGCAGCTCCAACGGCTCGCCTGCCGTACGGCGATCGTCGACGACGAGAATCCGCCCCAGCGCCCCGCGCTGCGGTGCCAACGCCGCCAGCAGCCGCCACAGAGTCGGCCGCCCCAGGCTGGGGATGACGAGGTCGGGCCCTCTCTTCGGCGGCTCGGACGACATCTAGGCCACGCCCGCCGTCAGCGCCTCCGCGGCGGCCGCGTCGCCCCGGTCGCCGAAGAAGCGCCCGCGGGAGACCAGGAACGGACCGATCGCGAGGAAGTCGATCGGCGCCGACCCGAAGCACTCCAGGGCGTCGCGCGGGTCGTCGACCATCGGCCTGCCTGCCGTGTTGAGGCTCGTGTTGATCGCCACCGGCACCCCCGTGCGCCGCTCGAAGCCCTCGAGCAGGCGGGCGAGGAGCGGCTCGGCCGCGGGATCCACGGTCTGGATGCGGGCGGTCCCGTCCACGTGCACCGCGGCCGGGATCCGCTCCTCCCAGCCCGGCCGGGCCCGGTGGGTGAAGAGCATGTGCGGGCTGGGAAGCGGCCCGTCGAAGATATCGCCGGCGCGCGCCTCCAGGACCATCGGTGCGACCGGGCGGAACTGCTCGCGGCCCTTGATCTCGTTCAGCCGCTCGAGGTTCGCGGGATCGCGCGGGTCGGCCAGC
>DASTYR010000288.1:0-2249 GCA_035764795.1 Solirubrobacterales bacterium
GAACGGCAGCGCGGCGGCGCGGTCGGCTTCATTGCCTCCTGCTGGGCCGAGCTGCGCAAAGTCCAGTGGCCCGACCGCGACACGCTCGTCCAGGCGACCGCGGTCACGATCGTCTTCGTCGCGGTGGCGGCCGCCTACCTCGGCGCCCTCGACGCGGCCTTCAACTTCCTGATCCAGCGGATCGTCTAGCCGCGCCCGCAGAACACAGCCGCGCCGCAGAACCGACAACCCCCGAAAGAAGAGAGCCTCTACTCAGATGTATCGCTGGTACGTGATCAACACCTACTCCGGGCACGAGAACAAGGTCAAGCACAACCTCGAGCACCGCGTGCAGACGATGAGCCAGAACCGCAACGTGCGGCAGGTCGTCGTCCCCACCGAGCAGGTGATGGAGCTCAATAAAGAAGGCCAGAAAGAACCGAAAGAGAAACGGACGATGCCCGGCTACGTCCTGGTCAACATGGAGATGACCGACGAGGCCTGGAGTTTGGTCAAGAACACCCCCGGCGTCACCAGCTTCGTCGGCCAGCGCGACAAGCCTGTGCCGCTCTCCAAACCGGAGGTCGACCGGCTCCTGCACCGCGAGACCGCCGAGCGCCCCCGTACCCAGGCCCAGTTCTCGATCGGCGAGTCGGTCAAGGTCATCTCCGGCCCGCTCTCCGACTTCTCGGGCGAGATCGCCGAGATCAACGAGGACGCCGCCAAACTCAAGGTGCTGGTCTCGATCTTCGGCCGCGAGACGCCGGTCGAGGTGAACTACGACCAGGTTAAGAAGATCTAGCGCGGCCCGCTACCCTCTTCGATCCCGATGGCCAAGAAACTCCTCACCACGATCAAGCTGCAGATCCAGGCGGGCAACGCCAACCCGGCGCCGCCGGTCGGCCCGGCGCTGGGTCAGCACGGCGTCAACATCATGGACTTCTGCAAAGCCTTCAATGCCCAGACGCAGGGCGAGGGCGGGACGATCATCCCGGTCGAAATCAGCGTTTACGAGGACCGCTCCTTCGACTTCGTCACCAAGACGCCGCCGGCCGCCGTCCTTATCCGCGAAGCGATCGGGATCAAGAAGGGCTCCGGCGAGCCGCACGTCAACAAGGTGGGAACGATCTCGATGGACCAGGTGCGCCAGATCGCCGAGCGCAAGATGCCCGACCTCAACGCCAACGACCTCGATGCCGCCTCGAAGATCATCGCCGGCACCGCCCGCTCGATGGGCGTCGACGTCAAATAGGGAGACGAGATGGCCCACGGCAAGCGCTACCGCAAACAGCTCGACAAAGTGCAGCGCACTCGCGTCTACCCACCCGAAGAGGCGATCTCGCTGATCAAAGAGACCGCCAGCGCCAACTTCGACGAGACGGTCGAGCTGCACCTGCGGCTCGGCGTCAATGTCCGCCACGCCGAGGAGCAGCTCCGGGGCACCCTGGCGCTTCCGCACGGGTTGGGCAAGGACGTCACGGTCGCCGTCTTCGCCGACGGGCAGCAGGCCCGCGACGCCGAGGCGGCGGGGGCGGACTTCGTCGGCGGCCAGGACCTGGCCGAGAAAGTCCAGGAGGGCTGGACCGACTTCGACGTCGCCATCTCGACCCCGGCGATGATGAAAACCGTCGGCCAGCTCGGCCGTGTGCTCGGCCCGCAGGGCAAGATGCCCAATCCCAAGGTCGGCACCGTCACCGACGACGTCGAGAAAGCGGTCGGTGAGACCAAGTCGGGCAAAGTCGAGTACCGCACCGACCGTCAGGCGATCGTCCACATGGCGATCGGCAAGGCCAGCTTCGACGCGAGCAAACTGCTCGACAACTACACGGCAATCATCGACGAGGTCAACCGCGCCAAGCCGTCCTCGGCCAAGGGCCGCTACGTCCTATCGGCGACGCTGACGACGACGATGGGCCCGGGCATCAAAGTCGACGCCGCGGCGAAAGCCAAGGAGCCGGCGACCGTCTAAACTCCGCCGCCGCGCTTGACCGAAGACCACCGGCAGCCGCCGATGGGCCTATTTCCGTCGATCTAAGACCTGTTTTAGGCCCGTCGACCGCAGAAGCCCGGTGCAGGTGAACAAATGAACCGAGACGAAAAGGCACAAGCCATTGAGGAGATCGCGGCCCAGATCGGGGACGCCGAGGCGATCTTCGCGGTCGACTACCGGGGGATCAGCGTGACCGAGGCCGCGGAGCTGCGCGCCAAGCTGCGCGAGGCCGACGCCGTCTTCAAGGTCGTCAAGAACCGGCTCGCCAAGCGCGCCGCCG
>DASTYR010000289.1:0-9522 GCA_035764795.1 Solirubrobacterales bacterium
GGCCGTCACTGCTCGTCTCGATCACTTTGCCGACGTCGACGCCGGCGATCCGCACCGGCGAGTTGACAGAGATGTTGGCCGCATTGGCGAAGGTCGCCTTCACCTCGTAGCCGTAGCCGGTGAACGGGATGTGTTTGGTGAAGGCCAGGTAGGGACCGAGGGTGAAGACGAGCAGGAAGATCAAGGCGATCGCCGCATTGCTCGGCCGCCAGCCGAAGCGACTCCCCCTGGCGCTCTGGCGCGTGTCTCTCTCTGGCAGGCGTCCCACTTATTCCTCGTTCTCGGTCGTGGTTCCCCAGAGCTGGGGCGCTCGTCCGATCACCGTCTGACGCGGGACGTAGCGCTCATTGCCCGCTTCGCAGACGTTGTCCTGTCCAGGCGCCGCCGTCCTCGGGTAGGGGTTGAAGTGGAGGTGGTTTTTCAGCTCCGGCCCGCTCGCCGGAGCCGAGGACGGCCGCGACTCGGCATTGGGTCCGTCGGGAGCCTCGAAGCCGAGCACATTGAGCCAGTTACCGAGGCCATTGCCCTCGCTGCCGACGCTGGCGAAGTTCGTGAAGGCGAGCGTCAGGTAGTTGCATTTGACCTGGGCCGGAGCGATGAAGCGGATCGCCGGGCCGAGCACGTCGTTCGTATCGGTCAACAGGTCGAGCCCGGTCATGACGCCCGGCGCTTCCTGAAAGTCGAGCAGCGCCTGGGCGGTGGGCGGCAGCTGGGCGTTGAAGGCCGGCGAAGCGTTCAGCACCGGGATCCCCGCCCGCAGGGCGGCGTTGATCGTCGGCGCCGTGCGGCCGATCGCGCGGGCTCCCGGCTGCAGGGCCGTGAAGAAGCGACCGGAGCTGGCGAGGAAGGGTCTGATCTGGGGCAGGTCCGCGGTCACCGCCTCCAGCGTCGGCGGGCTTTTCTCGATCGTTTCCTGGATGAACGGCCGCGAGACACGGGCGAAGGCGGCGAAGGTGCGGTCGAGGGCGACGAACATGCTGGCCTGCGTCTCGGCAACCGGTGCGACCGTCGCCGAGAGGTCCTCCAGCGCCCGCCAGAAGCCGCCCCAGTTCGTGCTGGGCGCGGCAAGGGTGCGCAGCGGCCCCTGGCTGGTTTCGGCGAGGCGGCGCAGGGCGCCGAAGGCGCTGTTGAGCTGCGGGCCGCGGCCGGCGAAGGCGTTGCCGAAGCCGGTCAGGCTGCGTTTGATCGAGTTGCGGGTCGGCTCGTCGAACATGTTGAAGAACTGGTCGATGTCGACCGGTTCGGGTCGCGCGGCCGAGACCGGGATCGTGTCGCCGGCCTCGAAGCCCTCGTCGGAGCTGCCCGGCACGATCTGCAGGTACTTGAGGCCGAGCGGCGATTTGGGCCGGATGATCATCGTCGAGTCGACCGGGATCGGTTCGGCGCTCTTGTCGAGCCGCACGTCGAGCTCGGCGACGACCTCGCCGTTCTCGAGCTGCACCGGGTCGACACCGCGGACGATCCCGACCCGGGCGCCGCCGATCCGCACCTCGTTGCCCCGGACGATCGCGTTGGCGTTGGGCACGCGCGCCGTCAGGTTGTAGGTGGAGACGAACGGCAGGCCGTTGTTGGCGTTATAGGCGAGGAAGACGGCGACGATCAGGACCAGCACCGTGACCGCGCCGACGATCGCCGGGCTGCTTGCCACCCCCTGTATGCCGCTGCGGTTCTTCATGGCCCCAGCAGGTAGTCGAGGAGGGCGCGTTCGGAGCGCGAGGGCATGGCGGCGGCTCCCAGCTCTTCGCCGTCGTCGTCTGGGTCGGCTTCTTCTTCCAAGCCTTCGCCTTCGCCGACCCCGGGGACGAGTGGGTTGGGGGCCGGTTGTGCCGGCGCCAAGGGCTCTTGCTCGGCAGCGCCGGCCGGAGCCGCGACTGCGCCGGACTCGGTCGCGAGACCGCCCCGTTCTTCGAGTTCTTCCTGTAGCTGCCTGTACATAGAGGCAGCATCGAAGACGGACGAGATGCCCGCGTTAGGCCCGTTGAAATTCGCACTGCAACCGCTGGTGGCCGCGACCACGTAATCGGTGCAGTTACTCAAGGTGATCAGCGCCCGGCCGAAGTGCCCGTACTGGTCGAATTCGTTGAACGACGCGGTGGTGTTGTAGATCAGGTCGACGAGGCCGTCCCAGCCACCCGTCTTGTTCGTGCTGACGAAGAACTTGGCGAGGTTGGTGGTCGGCCCGGCGCCGCTGCGGGCGAGGTCGCGGGCCTTGACGACAACCGGGTCGGCGGCGCGCAGCAGCGGGCCTGCTTCCTCGCCGGCGGCTCCGAGCGACTTCAGCGCCACGGTCGAGGCGGCGGAGAAGGGCGTTAGCGCCTTCGTCGCCTGGGTGAAGGCGGGAGCCGAGCGACCGAGGTCGGTGAAGACCGGGGCGGCGGCGTCAGAGAAGGTCTGCAGTCCGCGCATCGTCGCCCGGAACTCCCGCAGGAAGGCGGGCAGGCGGCGGAACGAGGCTTCCAGCTCCGGGCCCCGTTCGGCACTCGCTTCGGCAGCCGCTCCCGCGTTGGAGAAGAAGCCGGCGACGGCGGTCCGCTCACGCGACAGGGCGGAGAGGATCCGCTGCGAGTCGGAGGAGAGCTGGGCGAGCTGGTTGCGCTGCTGCGCCAGCGTTCCGAGCAGGCGGTTGGCGTCGCGCAGGACGGGGTTGGCGCGTTCGATCGTCTCTTTGAGGTCCTCGCCGCGCCCCGCCAGGCCGGCGCCCAGTTCGTTGAGGATCAGCCGGAAGCGCTGCGCATAGGGCAGGCGGTTGATGTTGTTGATCAGGTCGGGGTCGACGGTGGAGCTGTTGTTCTCCAGCGGCAGCAGGTACTGGCCGTCACCCGGTTCGTCGTCCTCGATCTCGCGCAGCGGCGGTGCCGGCGCGGAGCCCGGCGCCCGCGGCAGGGTCGGCCGGCAGTCGATGAATTTCTCGCCGATCAGCGACTGCGGCCGGATCACGCAGGTCGCGTCGCGGCGGAAGTCCTGAAAGCCCGGGTCCTCGATCTTCATCACCAGCACCGCCTTGCCGGGGGCGTCCTGGGGACGGCCGTCCTCGTAGCTGGCGATCTCCCCCGGCACCGTCACGTCGACCTCCTCGATCGTTCCCACCGTCGCGCCGGCCACCCGCACTTCCTCGCCCTCGACGAGGAAGTTGCTGTTGTCGAAGATCGCCCGCACCAGGTAGGCGTCGTCGTCGTCGCGCCCGAAGGCGAGCAGGAAAACCACGGCGGCGACCGCGAGCAGGGCCAGTGGTACAAGCAGCCGTCTCATGGGCCGGGTGGCACGTCGGCCGGGTCGCATTCGGACGGGGAGACGTCGGCGCCCTCGAAGGGCGGCTCGGTGAAGGGACTGGAGCCGTCCGGCGCCGGCTGGGTGCCGCCGCCGGGACAACGACGCTTGACCTCGGTCGCCCCCTGGTAGGCGTCGTACTGCTGGCTGGGCGGGATCGGCTCCAGCTCACCGCTTTCCTCGGTGAAATCGAAGATGTTGAGTGAGAGCGAGGCGCGCGCGTAGTGGCCGTTGCCGTCGTAGTAGCCGGTGAGCTGGCCGAGCTTGCCGAACCCGGCGAAGATGTCCGGGGTGTAGGCGCGGATGAAGTTGAGGTTCGGCTGGAAATCCTCTATCGCGGCTTCCGCGTGCGGGAAGGTCCTCTCGGCCCGCGACTGCACGCCGGGCAGGGCCGTGAAGAGTTCGCCGGTGTCGTTGGCAAAGCCCGGCCGCCGCATCGTCAGGCGCAGGTCGCGGAAGACCGGTACGGCGTCGGCGAGGAAGGGCCGCAGTTCGCGCAGGAACGGCGCCAGGTCTTTGGTAGCCGGCTTCGCCGTTTCGACCAGCGGGTCGAGGTCGTCGAGGGCGGCGCGGAGGTTGACGAAGGTCGTGTTGCTCTGGCGGAACACCGGCGGCAGGAGCCGTAGCGTGCGGCTGAAGGCTTCGTTCTGACTGGCGATCGCGTTGAAGGCAGTGTTGGCGTTGGCGAAGGCACTCGAGAGGTTCTCGCCCCGTGCGGCGACCGCCGTGGACAGTTTGCTGGTGCTGACGATGAAGCGCTCGAAGAGCCGCTGGTCGGCGGTCAGTTCGCCGACGAAGGCGTTGGTCCGGTTCAAGGCCGGGGCGAAGTACTTGTAGGTCTCGTTCGCATCGGTGCCGCGATTGGCGTAGATCGCCGCGTTGCCGCGGAAGAACTGGCCGAGGCCACGCCGAACCGAGCGCGGGAAGGCGTTGAGGAACTGGTCGAGATCGACCGGCGTCGTCGTCTGGTCGAGGCCGAGCACGGCGCCGTCCTCGAGCTCGGGGTTGCTGTTTGGGCCGGGGCTGATCGAGACGTAGTGGTTCGCCACGCCGGCCAGCGAGGTGGCGCGTACGATTGCGGTCGATCCCTCGTGCAACTGCTGGTCGACGCTTACCTCGACCCGGGCCAGGTTGTCCTCGGTCAACTCGATGCTCTCGACCGAGCCGACCGGCCGCCCACCGATCAGCACCTGGTTGTCGGGAACGAGCTGCGCCGCGTTCTGAAAGACGAGCGAGTACTTATGACCGCCGCCGTTGGTCAGCAGGACGACGGCGAGAGCAAGCACCACGATTGCCAGGGCCGCGATTGCGGCTATGCGGGCAGGGGTGGACCCCCGGCCGGAGCTCGGGGTTTTCTCCTCGCCTAACGGTTTGGCAGCCACTTGCTTTTCGCCTGCTGTTCCCTGCCTCCGACTCGCGGAACAGCGGCTTCGAATCGTATCCGAGTGGCCAGCCGGCCAGTCTGCGCGTGGATCGGCGCTTAATGCCAAATCAACGGGACGAGAACATCCGATGCGCGCCCCAAAATGGCTGAACCCGCCGAAGCGGGTTCTGAAGCCGAAAAACAAGCGTTGCCAGTGGACTCGGATCTAGACCAACCGAATCTTGGTGCGGCGCTCGGAGTACATCTTTTGTTATCCGCCCGACGTGAAGCTGGACCGAGTGTGGGTGCCTATGACACCTAGCAGCTCCAGGACCCTGCGGAACGTCAAAAGCCACTTTCGAGCGGCCGGTCTAGCGGTGTAGGCTTGTCGGGTACGCATGGCTAGCCATAAGAGGAGCAGTCGAGAGGCGAATGTTCTCTTGGAGTTCCGTATGGTCGATCCGATGTCGGCCGAGGTTTTGGATGCCAATTCGGAAGACGTAATGGAGGCGGTGCTGAACCACGCTGCTGCGCTTCGACGTTCTCGGGAAGGACGATGCCGAGATCTTCAAGCGAGTCTCCAAGGTCGTGACGATCATTCTTCGAGAGACCGACCTCGAGCTGGTGGTCAGCCGAAGCAGCGTCGAGTCGCAAGACGACAAAGACGCTCACGCCGCTGAGTTCGCCACTGCCTAGCGTAGCGCTGCCTCAACTCAGACGTTGAGGCGGGGAAGCAGCCGCTGCAGCGGCGCAGGCAGCCACCAGACCCGCTCTCCGAACAGGAGCATCAGCGCCGGCAGCAGTACGATGCGCACGACCGTCGCATCGAGCAGCACCGCCACCGTGAGGCCGACGCCGAGCTGGCTGACGGTCGCGATCGGCGCCCCGGCGAAGGCGACGAAGACGGCCATCATGATCGCCGCCGCGCCGGTGATCACCCGGGCGGTCTTCGCCAATCCGTACTCGATTGCCTCGGCGTGGGGATGGCCGCGGTCGTAGCGTTCGCGCATGCGGACCAGCAGGAAGACCGCGTAATCGATCGAGAGGCCGAAGACGACGCCGAAGATCGCCGTCGCCCCAACCGCGTCGACATACTCGTTGCCCCCCAGCGGCCAGTCCTCGGGCAGCTCGAAGAGCAGGGTGAGGACGCCGAAGGCGACCGCGACCGTCGCCAGGTTGAGCAGGACGGCAATCGCGGCCAGGGGGATGGCACGCAGGACGAGGACGAGGACGAGGAAGGTCGCCAGGGTGATCGCGGCGATGACCAGCGGGATCCGCGCCCGCGTCACGGTGCTGTAGTCGTTCAGCTGCGCGGCGCCGCCGGCGACGCCGGTCTCCAGATTCGCCTCGCGGCCGAGATCCGCAGCCGCCTCCTCGAGCCGGTCGCCGAGCGCTCGCGAGCCGGGCGTGTTGAAGGTGTGCCGGGAGATGACGAGCATGGCGGCGGCCTGGCCACCGCCATCGAGGTCGATCGCGGAAGCCGCCCGTTCACGAAGCTGCGGGCGGGCGCCGTCCAGCGCCGAAAGGACGAAGTGGCCGGACTCGAAGATGCCCGGCACGGTGCGACGCAGGCGGCGGACCTGGCCGCTCAGCCTGGCCTCGGTCGACAGCACCTGCACCGCCGCCCGCTGCAACCCCGACTGCAACGGCTGGGAGCGGCTGTAGCCGGCGGCGAGGTTCTCTTCGAGCGCCGAGGCGCCACCCCCCAGGCGGGCGATCCCGGCCGCCAGCGCGCCCGCCCCACTGCCGAGGCGCCCGAGGCCGTCGTCGAGGCCGCCGGCCGCGCGGGCGAGACGGGCCGATCCGCGCGCCGCGCGCTTGCTTGCCCCCTCGAGGCGGCGGAGGCCGTCGGCGAGACGCTCGGAGCCCGAGCGCAGCCGCTTGATGATCTGCAGCCCCGAGACCAACCAAGCGGTGACCTGCTCGGCTTCCTCGGCGTCGGCGAGTAACCGTTCGTGCAGCGCCGTCAGCTCTCCGGGCAGGGGGTCCACCGCGGCGGCCGCGGCACGAACCGCCTCCAGCGTCGGTCCGTAGTTGGGGTCGCTGCGCCCGACCGTCATCGCTTCGAGCTGTTGCAGGGCAGTGGCGAGCCGTTCGTCGGCTTCCTGCGCCTGGCCGGTCAGCTGCGGCAGCTTGACGTGGGCGTCCTCGTTCAGCGAGCGCTGCAGCCGCCGCGAGCGCGCCAGCGCGTTGCGGCGCAGGTTCGGGGGGAGGCTCTGGATGCCGAACTTGAGCTGCAGCGCGGCGATCGCGGCCCGGTGCTGAGCGCCGACGAGACGGCGGGTGCCGGTGGCAAAGGTCTCAAGCGCCGCGACGGCGCGCTGACTGCCGGCGGTCGCCTGGCCGAGGCCGAGCGCGATCGCCAGGGCGCCCTCCTCGGCCCTGTCGGCGCCCTGGGCGAGCAGACCGGCGCCGTAGGTCGCCTGCGAGATTCCCTCGCGCAGCTGGCTGACGCCGAGGGCAGCACGGCCAAGGTTCCGACCCAGCCGGCGCAGCTGCACCAGCGGCGCCGCCTGCTCACCCGCGGCCAGCAGCCGTGAACCGCGTTCGCGCAGCGGGGTCACGGCACGGGCGATCTGCGCCGGGCCGATCACCGTCTCGACGCCGGGCAGGTCGGCGATCTCGCGTTGCCAGCGCGCGAGTGCCGTGAGGCGCGCGGGGTCGGCGATCGTGCCCTTCTCGGTCGCGGCGACGACGACGAACGGGGCGTCGTAACCGGGGCCGATCGCCCGCACGATCGTCTCGAAGTCCTGACGGGTGCGGTTGTCTTCGGGAAGCTGGGTCTGGCTCGGCGGGCCGGTCTTCAGGGCCAGGGCCGGGGCCGAGAGCGCCAGCACGACGGCACCGATCAGCGCCGCGACGAGGACCGGCCGGCGCAGCGCCGCCCCGACCAGCGCCATCAGCCGCGAGTCCCCCTCGCTCGGCGCCGCGCCGATCCGCCAGCGATCGACGTTGGGGCCGAGCAGGGTGAGCACGGCGGGTCCCGGCACGATCGCCACGAGCACGCTGAGCCCTACCACCAGGGCCAGGGTCGCCGCCAGCGAGCCGAGCAGGGAACCGGGGACGATGAAGAACGCCACCAGCATCGAGAGCATCAGGGTGCTGCCGGCAAAGACGGTGGTGCGCCCGGCGGTGCGGCGGGTCGCCGCCGCAGCCGTGGCAGGGCTAGCGCCCCCGGCGAGCTCCTCGCGGAAGCGGGAGACGATCAGGAGCGCGTAATCGACGCCCAACGCCAAGCCCATCATCGTGCAGACGGTCAGCGCGAAGGCGTCGACGTCGAACCAGTTGGTGAGCAGGGAGAGCAGCCCGCGCGAGGCGAGCACGGTGATGGCGCCGAAGGCGAGCGGTACGGCGGCCGCGACCGGCGAGCGGAAGACGAGCAGCAGGACGACGAGCAGGATCGGCAGGGCGATCAGCTCGCCCCGCTCGGTCGCCTCGATCGATTCGTCCTGGATCGCCCGCGAGAGCGTCGCGTAGCCGGTCTGGGTGGCCTCGACCGGTGGCTCCACCACTTCTTCCAGCGTGCGGTCGAGGTGGGGGACGACCTCGTTGACCGCCGCGTCGATGCCGACGTGGAAGTCGACCAGGATCAACGCCTGCCGTGGGGTCGGTCGCAGGCGTTCGACCGCACCGCGGTCCCAGGGGGAGAGCGTGGTCACTTCGGGGTCGCGTCGAAGAGTCCGGATCAGCGCCGGACCCTGGCGGTCGATCTCCGCCGCCGGACCGCGCAGC
The DNA here is from genome assembly GCA_035764795.1 of Solirubrobacterales bacterium. Classification (GTDB taxonomy): domain Bacteria; phylum Actinomycetota; class Thermoleophilia; order Solirubrobacterales; family 70-9; genus VRUE01. Next base: position 8,363 of record DASTYR010000289.1, read on the forward strand.
AATACGACGAAGGGCGCCGTATCGCCGAAGTGCTCGCGCAACAAGCGGTTGGCCCGCTCCGAGGAGGTGCCGGGGATGCTCAGCGAGCTGGGGCTGAGCTTGCTCTCAAGCCCGATGCCGAGGACGGCGAGCACGGCGACGACCAGAGCCGACGCAGCGAGCACGCGCCACGGACCCCCCGTTCCCCTGCTCATCCTCCGAGACACGCGTGGTAGTTTGAAGGTCGAGGCTACGGAGGGGGCGCGGGGATGAAAAAGGCTTTGTGGAGAGCGTTACTTGTGGCGGGGCTTGTGGCCGCGGTAACGGTGGCTGCGGCGCAGGCGATCGAACTGCGCGCCGGCAAGATCATCATCATCGCCGACGGCGGCTTTACCCCTACCAAGCTGCCGAAGCGCGAGAACGCGCCGATCGAGCTGCACGGCTTCGCCAAGTTCCGCACCATCGACGGCACCCGTCCTTCGCCGCTGACCAAACTGGTGATCGAATTCGACAAGCACGGGGCGGTCGAGACGCGCGGGCTTGAAAAATGCACGCAGCAGAAGCTGGTCGCGACGACCACCTCGCGGGCGCGCAAACAGTGCCCCGGCGCAATCGTCGGCAGGGGTTTCGGCACGGCTGTGGTCGAGCTGCCCGAACAGGGGCCGATCAAGGCTTCGTCGGCGTTGACCCTCTTCAACGGCCCCCGCAAGAACGGCAACCCGACCGTGCTCGGCCACGCCCACCTCGACATCCCCGCACCGACCACCTACGTGGTGCCGATCGAGATCGAAAAGATCAACAAGGGGCGCTACGGCTTTCGCACCATCGCCAACTTCCCCAAGATCGCCAACTACTACGGCTCGCCAACCTACGGCCGCCTGACGATCGGCAAAAAATGGACCTACAAGGGCAAGAAGCTGAGCTACGCCAACGCCCATTGCGCCGACGGTCGCCTGCAGGCGAAGGGCGCGGTCACCTTCAAAGACGGCAGCTTCGCCCAGGGCACTTTCCTGCGCCCCTGTCAGGTACGCAAGTAGCCGATTGGCGTCGCCCGCTACCTTGACGGTAGGGGGTGTTGAGGAAAGCAATGGCACGCACGCGGAGATCGAGGGTGGTTGCCCTGCTCGCCATCGCCTGCGCCGCGGCCGGACTGTCGACGGCATTCGCCGGCGCCGACCAGG
>DASTYR010000290.1:0-2950 GCA_035764795.1 Solirubrobacterales bacterium
TCGCCCTGGTCGAGCGCGCCCTGCAGAGCGGCGTCGTCAGCCGCCGCGAGCTCTGACGCAAGCCGCGCCCGACGCAAGACGCCGCCCGGACATATGTGCGATTGGAGCGCGGCCGATATGTCCGGACACTTCTTGGGCGGACTTTGAGCCGCGCCACTCACCATGCACTTAGCCCTAGCGCTCCAGACGAGCGACATCAAAGAATTCTTCTTCGACTGGTACCCCGTCTTCGGGGTCGTCTTCATGTTCTGCCTGCTGATCGTCTTCGTGACTCTGCTGCGCGGCACCCTGGGGGCGACCAAGCCGGAGACGGTCAAGGCGAGCAAGACCAAGCCGGTCCTCTGGGAGGAGGTGCAGGGAGTCGACGCCGCCAAGGACGAGCTGCTCGACGTCGCCGCCTGGCTGAAGGACCCCGACCGCTTCGCGGTGCTGGGCGCCCAGCCGCCGCGCGGCGTCCTGCTCTTCGGCCCGCCCGGCACCGGCAAGACGATGCTGGCCCGCGCCGTCGCTGCCCAGGCGGGCGTTGACTTCTTCTCCGCGTCGGGCTCGAGCTTCGTCGAGATGTTCGTCGGCAGGGGCGCGGCGCGGATCCGGCGCCTCTTCAAGGAGGCGCGCAAGTCGGGCCGTGCGGTGATCTTCATCGACGAGCTCGACGCCGTCGGCGGAGCCCGCAGCGGCGGGGGTGGCGATGGCGGTACCAGCGAGCGCGAGCAGGCGCTCAACCAGCTGCTGGTCGAGCTCGACGGCTTCGAGCGCGACCCCGGCACGGTGATCGTCATCGCCGCCTCCAACCACGTCGACAAGCTCGACAAGGCGCTGTTGCGGCCGGGCCGCTTCGATCGCCAGGTGCTGGTGGCGCCACCCGACCGTGACGGCCGCGAGGCGATCCTGCGCGCCCACGCCAAGGGCAAGCCGCTGGCCCCCAATCTCGACCTCACCGACGTCGCCCGCAAGACGACCGGGATGACCGGCGCCCAGCTCGCCAACGCGCTCAACGAGGCGGCGATCATCGCCGGGCGAGCGGGTCGTACCGCGATGGCGCGGGAGGACCTCGACGAGGCGCTGCTGCGCCAGTCGGTCGGCTCACAGCAGGCGCGGCGGCTGAACCAGGAGGAGCGACGGATCGTCGCCTTCCACGAGGCGGGCCACGCGCTCAGCCGCAAGTTGCTCGGGCTCGACCCACCGGAGATCCTCAGCATCGTGCCGCGCGGGCCGGCGCTCGGCTTCGTCGCCCACTCTCCGCAGGAGGACACCTACCTGAAGTCGCGCGAAGAGCTGCTCGACGAGCTGGTGACGCTGCTGGGCGGTCGCGCTGCCGAGGAAGAGGTGTTCGGGCGCTCCTACTCGGGGGCGGTCGACGACCTCAACCGCGTCCACCTCGTCTGCCGCCAGATGGTCGCCGAGTTCGGGATGGGAGTCGCGCTCGACGCCGACGGGGCGCCGCCGATCGCCCTGCCGACCGGCGACTACGCGCTTTCGGACCGCACCCGCCGCGACGTCGACGTCGCCGCGATGACGCTGGCGCGCGAGGCCTACCGGCGGGCGCGTGAGCTGCTCCACGCCAATCGTGAGTGCCTCGACGACCTCGCCGCCACCGCGCTCGAGCGCGAGACGCTGACCCGCGAGGAACTCGACGAGATCTTCGCCGCCCACGAGCTGCAAGGGCAGCAGGGCCCGGGCGTAGCATCCAGCGTGCTTTGAGCACCGCGGACTCCAACTCCCACTACTTCCCCCCCGGCCGTTCGATGGCGCGCCGGGTGCACGGCGAGCGCTCGGTCGGATTGCTCTACGGGCAGCGGGCGTTGCTGATCGGGGCGCTGGAACCGCTCACCTACACCGGCACGATGCTCTCAACTCGTTCGGGTGACTGGCCCTTCCAACGGCTGGTGCGCACGGCCAAGATCCAGGAGACGGTGTTGCTCGGTACGCGCGCCGAAGCCGACGAGGCGCTGGCGGCGGTGCGGCGTGTGCACGAGCGGGTGAAGGGAACGCTGCCGGCGGCGGCGGGGAGCCACTCGGCGGGCACCCCGTACTCGGCGCTCGACCCGGAGCTGATGCTGTGGACGCTGGCGGTGATCGCCGACTCCGGCCGGGCGATGTACGAAACGCTGGTGCGGCCGCTGAACGACGGCGAGCGTGAGGCGCTCTGGCAGGACTACGTGCGGTTCGGCGAGCTGTTCGACCTGCCGCGGGGCGAGGTGCCGGCGAGCTACCGACAGTTCCGGGGGTGGTTCGACACCCGGCTCGCCTCACCGGATCTGCAGGCGACCGAGCACGGGCTGGAGATGGCGCCGCTCGTCGCCTTCCGTCAGCCGGTGCCGGCGACGGCGCGAGGCAACCTGGTGGTGCAGAACCACCTGATCAAAGGCACGCTGCCGCCCCGCGTCCGCGAGATCTTCGGCATTCCCTGGACGGGCGCGCACGAGTCGAGCTTCCGCGCGATCGCCGCCGCGCACCGCCGCGCCCGCCGCTTCTTCCCCCGACCGCTGCGGCGCGGCCGCAACGATTTCTTCTTCGACACGGTCGGTCAGGCGGAGCGACGCCGCGGTGGCACCCCAACCCCGCGACTGTTAACTCCGTAAACACCGGCTAAAAGTGTGATTGGTCGCCCGAGAGCCGGGTAAATTGGCGGCATGAGTGTTCCCGCCGTCAGGTCGACTTCCTCCCGGAAGAGTTCCCTTCCCGTTCCCCTGCACCTGGCGGCGGGAACCTATGTAACCGACGAGTCCAACCTCTTCCGCTGCGTATCCGTCGCGCCGTTGGCCGAATCAGGCGCGACCGCACTGCTGGAGGACTGCAGCAGCCTCGAGCTGATCGTCTTCCCGCTCGACGACTTGGCGCGGGCGCGGTTGCGTGTGGTCGAACCGGCTGCCGCCTAGTCAATAGCCCGCCGCCGCCGGTCCTACTCTCGGCGTCGATGCCAGACCCCGGAGATCCCTACTACAGCGAC
>DASTYR010000291.1:0-7133 GCA_035764795.1 Solirubrobacterales bacterium
CTGGCCGAGCGAGGCCAGGACCCAGCCGTAGAAGGCCGAGGGGGGCGACTCGGGGGCGAGGTCCGCGTGCAGCGCGTTGCCGGCCAGGATCCGCCCTCCCCCCGCCCCCCTGAAGGTCTCTTCGGCATGGCGCCGCACTCCGAGCACGGCCATCCGCGCCATCCGCAGCGTCCCGGCCGGCCCCAGCTTTGTGGCGAGCCGGCCGGCCGGGCGAAGCGGCGGAAAGCCGCCGGTCAGCATCGCCATCACCTCCGGCCCGATCCGCTGCCACGGCTCGTAGAGGCGTCGCCAGGCGTCACCGTCCCCCGCTGCGAAAGCGTCGAGCGACGCCGCGGTCTCGTCGAGATCGGTGGAGAGCAGCGCGCAGCTGCCGTCGACCGAAGGGTGGGCGACCGCGACCTTGCTCTTGCGCCAGCGCAATCCATGCTCCTCGAGGCCGAGGTCGCCCAGCGGCGAGGGGGCCGCCGCCAGTGGGTAGAAGGCACTGAACAGGTCGCTGACGAATCCGGCCTCGGTCAGCTCGCCCGACTTGACGGCACCGCCAGGCTGGGCCTGCTCCTCGAGCACGAGCACCTCCCAGCCGGCGTCGGCCAGCTGGTTTGCCGCCACGAGGCCGTTCGGCCCCGCTCCGATGACCACCGCGTCGTGCATGCGCCCTACCTCTCGAGCCGCGCGAAGACCGCCCCCGCAACCACTGCGTAGACGGCGTGGTGGCCGACGGTGCGGCCGACGTCGGCACCCGACCAGCGCCACGGCGGCGGCGCCAGATTCATCGCCGGCACGACGGCGACGTCGGGAGTCGCGGCCATGCCGTAGAGCAGCGGCAGCCGCGACCTCCGGGGCAGACCGGAGGAGGCGATCGTCCCCCAGGCCGCGCCGGTGAGCCCGGACACGGCGAAGTGGGCGGCGGTCGTGACGCGACGCTCGCCCACCGCGCCGAGCCGGCGGATGCCGAAGATCCGCTCGACCGCGCGGGCGGGCACCTTGCTGGGCGGCCGGCTGGTCAGCCGCATCTCGGCGAGGGTTGAGGCGCTCATCGCCACCCCACCGGCGAGGCCCGCGATGAATCCGCGGCCGAAGCCGGCGGCGGGATCGGAGCTGCGCCGGCCGGCGCTGACCGGGTCCGAGGATTCGTGTCGAGGCGAGCGGTCCAGCGGACCGACAGGCATCGGCACGTTGCCCTCCACGAGCTCCTTCAGCCGCTCGATCGAGCCCACGTTGCGCGCATGCAGGAGGCGGTCGAGCAGCGGGTTGAAGACGAGCCGGGTCAGCCGGTCGGCCGGTTCCTCCTCGAGCCGCAAGAGACTGCCGCCGTCCTGGCGGTTCATCGTCACGGTCACGAAGGCCGTGCCGAAGGGGCGCGCGCGGGCGCGCAACCGCAGGCGGCGGTTCGGCTCGACCTCCTCGACGACCGTGTGGTCTTCGACCCCACCCGCAACCGTGTGGTGGAACTTCGAGCCGGGTGCCGGCCAGTCCGGGTCGGCGGCGCGGATCTCGCGCGAACCGACGACCCAATAGGCGTAGGAGCGCGGATCGCTGAGCACCTCGAAGCAGCGCTCGGGGGGAGCCTCGACGTGGGTCTCGACCACAGCCATGGCGTCCGCCTACCCGACCCGTCGCGGCTGACTAACCCAGCCGACGGGTAGCTGGGCATATGAGTGAGCAGCGGGTCCTGATCACCGGCGGCACCAGCGGCATCGGCCTGGCGGCCGCCTGTCGCTTTGCACGTGGCGGCGCCCGCGTGGCGGTCCTGGCGCGAAACCAGGCTGGACTGGACACGACCCAGCAGCAGACGGCTGCGGCGGGGTCGCGTTGCCTGGCCTTCTCGGTCGACGTCACCGACCGCGGCGCGCTCGGCACGCGGGTCGAGGAAGCCGTCGCGGGGCTGGGCGGGCTCGACGTGGCCGTGGTCAACGTCGGCGCCTCGACCTACGGCCGCTTCGCCGACACGCCGGCGGAAGACTTCGACCGGGTCGTCGACGTCAGTTTCCGCAGCGTGGTCGACACGGCGAGGGCGGTTCTTCCCCACCTCGAGACCAGCGGGGGCTCCCTCGTGGTGATCGGGTCGATGGCCAGCGAGCTGCCCCTTCCCCGCATGTCCGCCTACACCGCCTCCAAACACGCCGTGCGCGGATTCGTAGACGTGCTGCGGATCGAGCTGGCAGCGCAGGGCTCCGCGGTCTCGCTGTCGCTGGTCGAGCCGGGGCCGGTGGACACCCCTTTCTGGCAAAACGTCGCCAGCGCCGACGGGCTGCTCCCACCCAGCTTTCCCCTCCCTTACGGCCCCGATGAGGTGGCGAGGGCGATCGAGGGAGCCGCATCGGCGCGGAGTGCACGCGCGACCGTCGGCGGCGCCTGGGTGGTGGTCGGGAAGGCCCGCCGAATGGCCCGCCCGCTCGGCGATCGCCTGCTGGCGCGCCTGATGCTGGTGGCCGAGCGAAAGGGGGAACGGGGCCCCGGCCACGCCTCGATCTGGAATCCGAGCGGCGGCGGAGAGCTCCGAGTCGGCATGAGGAAGCGTCCCAGCCTGCTGGTCCGCACGAGGGGCTTCGCGGCCAGGCGCCGCGCTAACCGAGTTCGATGACGCCGAGAAGCAACAGCAGCACCAGCGTCACGATCGCCGAGACCAGCAGCGAGCCGCCGCAGCCCAACCGGTTGGAGAAGAAGAGGAACAAGGTCCTCGCCCCTTACCCGGCGGCGGCCGCAGCTATCTCGTGCGGCCAGATCACGACTTCCACTCGAGGCTCTCGGGGACGGCTTCGAACGGCTCGCCAAGCGGGGCGTAGGTGGCTCGGAAGCGGGCCGGCGGCCCCAAGGCGGAGTCGCGCTCGCTGTCGTATTCGATCGATTCGCCGTCACGCCGCACCGACATCTCGGCGTGGAAGCAAGGGAAACGGTAAGTCCGCCACGCCGCGATCACGGCAAGGGTTCCCCGAGCTCAACCTGCGTACCTACGTGACGGTCGACGGCAAGCCCGTTCGGCCAAGCGCGTTCCGGTAGCGGCCAGGGGCGATGGTCGGCCTGCGAGTGGGCGGTGCTCTGCCGCACCGAGGCGGCGAGGTCCCTCAAGGGAGCATCGAGGGACAGCACGGCGGCAAGTCCTCCTAGTCGCGCCGCCGTCGTTCGGAGCGCATGTTCCAGACGATCGAGCCGACGACGATCAGCACCGGCGGCACGTACAGAACCCAGAGGTAATGGCTGACATGGGCCAAGGGCAGGAGCGTCGCCATCTCGTCGCCAGTATGCCCGAGCGGCGACGTCGCGAAACGAACTGAACGGCCCCGCCGGGCGAATCAGGAGTTGGCTACCGAGAGCAGGTAGAGGCCGAGGCACGTGAAGGCGACCATCACGGCCAGCATCCAGTACTGCGACCGGGCCGCCTGTCGGTAGTCGCCCCAGAAGGCGGTTGCGCGGTCGTGAGCTAGGACGAGCCCGATCACGTGGCCGACGACGAGGGCGCCTACCTGGACGTACCAGATCGTGTTGGCGCTGAGGACGCCGTAGTCGATGCCGCCGGACGCCGTGCCGAAGAGATCGGTCGTCGCCGTGCCAAGCGGGTCGGAGAGCAGGTAGGTGAACTGCGCCTGCTCCTGGAAGATGAAGAGGCTGAAGTAATGGGCGATGAGGTAGGCGAGCGCAATCGGGATCAGCGTGTGGGCGAAGCCCCTGCGTAGCCGCCCGAGCGGCGGTGCACCCCGCACGGTGGCCATCCCGCGAACGCCGATCTCGTAGACGAGCCAGATCGCCGCCACGCAGAGGAGCATGAAGGCGGTGTCGACGATGCGAGCGGCGGCGATCTCGCCCAGCCCGGCGTCGACCAGCCAATCGCCGACCGTGCCCGTCGGGCCTTCGAGCGGCCCCTCGCGGGCGCCGTCGAAGACGGTCGTGCCAATCGAGGCGACGACTACGGCAGCCGAGGCGGGCAGCGTCGCCCAGCGAGCCGCCGCTGCGAGTGGCCGTCGCAAGCCCAGCCTCCCCTCCCGTGCCTCGAAGCAGCCCAATGAGCCGAACATGCCGAAGTAGACGGAGAAGACCTCGCCCCGCTCGCACCACTTCTCGACCCCGAAGAGGGCCATCATCGCCAGCGTGTAGCCGCTGTAGACGAGCGCGGCGACCGCGGCGTCGTCGGGCGAGAGGGCGACGGCGATGCCGCCGCTCGGCCCGTAGACGATCTCCAGCCAGACGAAGGCGATCAGCCCGACGGCGGCAGGCCAGCGGCCAAGTGCCTCCGGGTAGGGCAGGTGGCGCGGGCGCTGGCCGGCGATCGCAGAGAAGGTCGCGCCCGCAACACGGCCGACCGCCCGCCAGGGGTTGAAGGGTCTGAAGACGTCGCCGAGGAAGGCCCCGAGGACGGGGAAGCCGAGCCAGACGGTGACGAAGAGAAAGGTGATCGCGAAGTTGCGGTCGGGCGCCTCGGTGCCGCGCAGACCGGCGTAGACGGCAACGCCGAGGAGGAAGACGCCGATCGCGCCGCAGAGGATCTGGGTCGGGAGCTCGAGCAGCACCTTGGAGAGACCGCCGCCCAGAGGGCGCCGGCGATCGTCCTCGAAGCGCGGTTCCCGCCACGCCACCGAGAGGGCGAAGAAGGAGGCGATGAGGACGATCGAGGCGCCCCAGGCGAAGAGCCACGCCGGGATCGGCAGGTCCTCGCGCGCGACGAGCGCGTGGGCGTACGGCAGCAGGGTCACGGTTCGATCCGCAACTCCGCTATCTGCTCGCCGCTTTCGTGCAGCTCGGCCTCGAAAAGACCTTCGATCGAGGCGGGGAAGTCGACACGCACGGTCTTGCCCGCCGGCAGCGCGCGCTCGACGTCGTAGCCGTGGACGTGGAGCTCGTCGGCGCTGTCGGAGCGGACGTCGAAGCGGATCCTCTCCCCCGCCTCGAAGCTCAGCTCCTGCACGCCCCCGACCGGAGCGCCGTTGCGGACGACGATCGTCGGTACGGCCGGCTTCCCCTGTCCGCCAGCCTTTTCATCTTCACCACCGTTGCCGGTCGGCGGCGTGCCAACCTTGACGGCAGCGTCGCCGCCTCCACCGTTCTCCGTGTCGCTTCCGTCGTCTCCTTGCAGGACGACGAAGAGCACGACCGCGGCGGCAACCGCCACGATCCCCAGCGCTATCCGTCCTAGATTCGAACCCATCACAGCTCCCTTCGCTCGTGGCGCAGGGCTCCCCGCGCCGCCGAAGACCGCGCCGGTCCGGCGCGGCCACCTTGCCTCGAATCGCTAGGCGGCGAGGGGCGGCGGGCGCTCGGCCCGTCCGAAGGCGATCAGCAGGCCGCCGGAGGCGGCAATGGACCACGGGCGGGGCGGGCGGGCGGCGACGCTCGTCGCCCGGGGGCGGCGAGCAGAGCGGAGGCGCTCGGAGAGTCGGACGATCGTGTCGCAGCCGGGGTAGACGCCCCAGAGCAACGACGCCAGCAGCAACAGCAGCGGCACGGCCGGCAGGACGAAGGCGAGCAGGCCGGCCGCGTGCGCCACGAGCAGCACGAAGCCGCTCGCGGCGAGCGGTACAGCGGTGCGGCAGCTACGCCGTGACACCGTCCAGCAGCCGCCAGTTCGCCTTGAAGGCCGACTCGGCGGCGGCGACGAGCGCGTCGGGGTCGGCGTCGGCGAGGTGCGCCTCGATCAGCGAGCGACCCTCGGAGGCGTGCTCCACGTCGGCCTTCTCGTGGACCCGAAAGTACTCGTTGCCCGGACCGTCGCCGATCCCGTAATGCTCGGCAAGGCCCTCGCGCTTGGTCTTCGAGATCGCCGGCTGGCCGCTCTCGATCGCGTAGAGGCGGACCAGCTGCGAGAGGCGGTCGTCGCTCTCCGTCCAGCAGTCGACGCACTCCTTGGTCTCCGGCGTCGGCACCGCGGCGACCTCGCCGCCGACCGCCTCGACAAAGCCGTCCCAGAGGGCGATGTGCGACTCCTCCTCCTCGGCATGGCGACGCAGCTCGGCGCGCTCAGCCGTGGGGGCGGACTCGGCCACCGAGGCACTGAGGCGGGCGATGGCGGCGGTCGCGTGCCGGTACTGGCCCGAGTAGGCGGCGAGCTCCTCGCGGCTCAGCTCTCCCATCGACCAGCGCTGGTAGAAGGGGTGCTCGAGCACGTTCCAGCGCGCGCGAGCCTGCTCGATCCTCTGCCAGACGTCGTTGCTCACAAGGGCCTCCTTGATTCGGCGATGGGTGGAGCGGGGCGCTCAGGATAACGTCCGAGCGGATGGGAGCCCGTCCCCTGATGGAGGCCCGCCGGCGATGAGACCCGAGCGGGACGACATCCCCTCACCCGACCTGCCCGCAAGCCTCGGGTGGATTGGCGAGACGCCCAAGTCGATGCCGATGCTGAACGCGGGCGGGCCGGTGCTCGTCCACTTCATCGACTTCGCCCAGCTGAACAGCGTCCGCACCCTGCCCTACCTGCGCGAGTGGGACCGGCGCTACCGCGAGCTGGGGCTGCGCACGATTGGCGTGCAAGCACCACGCTTCCCGTTCGGGGCGGAGCCGGAGACGGTGGCCCAAGGGCTCGAGCGCCTCGGCGTCGAGTTCCCGGTCGCGATCGACGCCGAGCGCGAGCTCTGGCATGCCTACGGCTGCGAGGGCTGGCCCAGCCTCTTCCTCTGGCGCCAGGGCGGCGCCCTGACCTGGTTCCACTTCGGCGAGGGCGAATACGCGGCGACCGAGGAAGCGATCCAGGCCGAGCTGCGCGAGCTCGATGCGCTCCGCGACCTCCCCGCCCCGATGGACCCCCTCCGCCCCACCGACGCCCCCGGCGCCAAGGTGATGCCCCCCACCCCCGAGCACTTCCCCGGCGGCTCCTGGGAGCACCCCTGGACCGCCGGCGAGGACGGCGCCGACCTGCAGATCCCCTACGAAGCCGCCGGCGCCCACGCCACCGTCGAGGGCAACGGCGAGCTCGCGATCGAGCTCGATGGCACTCCGCTCGACTCAGTCCGGATCGATGGCCCGGCGCTGTATCCGCTCGCAGAGCATCCGCGTCACGAGCAGCACTCGCTCACGCTTCGGCCTTCGGCGGGCCTCCGAATCTGGTCTCTCAGCTTCGCCGCCGGCGTCCCATAGAAGACCGGGACATCCCCGAACGGGCGGATACTCAAAACGCCGGCCTCATTAGGCCGGCGTTTGTCCGGGCG
>DASTYR010000292.1:0-3563 GCA_035764795.1 Solirubrobacterales bacterium
CACTTCTGGCTGGCCTATGACCATCCGTTCGAGGACGGCAACGGGCGGACCGCGCGGATCCTCTTCTTCTGGTCGATGAAAGAGAGTGGCTACTGGCTGGTCGATTACCTGCCGATCTCGAAGATTCTGCGAGGCGCCCCCGCCAAGTACGCGCGGGCCTTCCTCGAAGCCGAGACCGACGGGGGCGACACGACCTACTTCCTGGTGCATCAGCTGGCAGTAATCGAGCGGGCGATCGACGACCTCCATCGCTACCTGCGCCGGAAGACCTCCGAGATCCAAGAGGTCGAGGCCCTCATGCGGGGCTCCGATGGCTTCAACCACCGTCAGCTCAGCCTGCTGTCGGATGCCTTGCGGCACGCCGATCGCTCCTACACCCTCGGTGGCCATGCGGAGACTCACCGGGTAACCCACGAGACGGCGCGCTCGGATCTATCCCGACTGGCGAAGCAGGGACTGATGGTGCGACGCAAGATCGGCCGCGAGTACGTATTCGAACCCGCCCCCGACCTACCGCAGCGCCTGAAAGAATCGCCCGCGTGAGCGACGCGGACGCCTACGCGAAGGCCGGGGTCGACCAGGGGGCGGCGGACTCAGCTGTCGCCGGGCTGGTCAGGGCTCTCGGCGCAATCGAGCTGGGGCGCCCCTCGCGGCAGGTGCCGCTGCCGGGCCATTACGCGAGCGTGATCCGGATCGACGAGCGAATCGGGATCGCGCTCTCGACCGACGGCGTCGGCACCAAGCTGCTGGTGGCGGAGCAGCTCGGCCGCTTCGACACGGTGGGCATCGACTGTGTGGCGATGAACGTCAACGACGTGATCTGCGTCGGCGCCGAGCCGCTGGCGATGCTCGACTACATCGCGATCGAGCGAGCCGATCCGCAGGTGTGCGAGCAGATCGGGGTGGGCCTGGCGCGCGGCGCCGAGCTGGCCGGGGTCGAGATCCCCGGCGGTGAGCTGGCCCAGCTAGGCGACATGGTCCGCGGCTTCGACGTCGCCGGCGCCTGCTTCGGCACCGTCGCGCTCGACGCGGTCGTCGACGGTTCAGCCGTACGGCCGGGCGATCCCGTGATCGGCCTGCCCTCTTCGGGCATCCACTCCAACGGCTACACGCTGGCCAGAGCGGCGCTCGCCGAGCTGCCGCTCGCCGACGACCCGGACGGGCGCCTCGGCCGTGCGCTCGGCGATGCCCTGCTGGAGCCGACCGAGATCTACGTCAAGCCGGTCCTGGAGCTACTGCGATCCGAGGTCGAGGTCCGCGGCCTCGCCCACATCACCTCCGGCGGTCTCGGCAACCTGCTTCGCCTCGCCTTCGACGGCGGCTTCGCGATCGAGGAGCCGCTGCCCGTGCCGCCGATCTTCGAGCTGATCCGCGAGCGAGGAAACGTGTCCGACGGCGAGATGCACGACGTCTTCAACATGGGCTGCGGCTTCTGCTGCGTCGTCGCCGCCGGCCAGGAGGATGCCGCGCTGGACATCCTGCGCGGCCACTACCCCGAGGCGAGGGCGATTGGCGCAGCGGTCGAAGGGCCGCGCGAGATCCGGCGATGAGCGCCAGGCCATCGAGCTCGATGATCGGCACGGTCCTCTCGGACCGCTACAAGCTCGAGGCCAAGCTCGGCAGCGGCGGCATGTCCACCGTCTACCTGGCGCGCGACCAGACGCTCGACCGGCCGGTGGCGGTCAAGGTGATGCACCGCGAGATGTCCGAGCAGGAGGACCAGTTGCAGCGCTTCCGGCAGGAGGCGCGCGCCGTCGCCAAGCTCTCGCACCCCAACGTGGTCTCGGTGATCGACGCCGGCGAGGACGGCGGCCACCCCTACATCGTCTTCGAGTACGTGAAGGGCGAGACCCTGAAGCAGCGAATCGCCCGGGTCGGCGCGCTCGACACGCAGGATGCGATCGCCTACGCGATCGAGGTCGCGCGCGGGCTCGGCGTCGCCCACGCCCGCAACATGGTCCACCGCGACATCAAGCCGCAGAACGTGCTGATCGACGAGGACGGCCGCGCCAAGCTGACCGACTTCGGGATCTCGCGCCAGCTCGAACAGGACGGGATGACGGCGACCGGGCGAGTGCTCGGCACCACCGACTACGTCGCCCCCGAGCAGGCGATGGGACGCGGCGTCGACCCCCGCTCCGACCTCTACTCGCTCGGTGTCGTCCTCTACGAGATGCTGGTCGGCCAAGTGCCGTTCCACGCCGACAGTCAGGTCGGCGTCGCGATGAAGCACGTCAACGAGGAGCTGCCCGACGTGCAGCGGCGGCGGCCCGAGGTCTCGGCCGCGGTGGCGCTGGTGGTCGAGCGCGCCACCGCCAAGGATCCCGGCGAGCGCTACCAGGCGATCGCGGAGATGGTCGACGACCTCGAGACCGCGCTCGAGGTCGAGGCGGCGCGGGCGGGCGCCACCACCGGCGAGGCGACCAGCGTGCTGGAGACGGTGCCGGGCCCCCGACGCAAGCTCTCGCGCGGGGCGCGCTGGTCCTGGGCGGCGATCGTCGCCCTGCTGCTGATCGCCGGCGGCACCCTGCTCGCCGTGCAGCTGATCTCGAGCGGCATCGGTGGTGGTGGCGCCAACGAGGGCAAGGGAGCACCGGTGGCGATCGCCGCCGCCACCGACTACGACCCACAGGGCGACGAAGAGGAGGTCGGCAGCACCGTCGGCTTCGCCGTCGACGGAGACCCAACCGGGACGGCCTGGGAGAGCGAGCACTACGACGCCGACTCCTTCGCCGAAATCAAGACGGGCCCCAACGCCGGCGTCGGCGTCTACGTGACGACGAGCTCGCCGGCGAGGCCGGCCCGCATGATCGTGCGCTCGCCGACCCCCGGCTGGGACGCCGAGGTCTTCGCGGCGCCCGCCGGGCCGCCGTCGGACCTGAGCGGCTGGGGTGAGGCGGTCGGGGAGGTCGGCGACGCTGCCTCCAACCAGGAGATCGGGCTCGCGGTGCGCGAGCCCTCCACCTACTTCCTGCTCTGGTTCACCAAGCCGGCGGAAGCCCGCGATCAGCCTGGCCGCTACCAGGTGGAGATCAGCGACATCAAGCTGCTCGACTGAGCCGCGCGCTCAGAACTCGTGCGCGCGGACCTTTTCGTAGCGCTCGCAGGCGAGGTCGACGAGGCGGTCGCAGAGCTGGGGGTAGCTGAGGCCGCTCGCCTCCCAGAGCTTCGCGTAGACGCTGGTCTCGGTGAAGCCGGGCATCGTGTTGACCTCGTTGAGGAGGATCGTCCCGTCTGGCTCGACGAAGAAGTCGCAGCGGGCGAGACCGGCACAGCCGCCGAGGCGGAAGGCCTCCTGGGCCAGGTCCCGCAGACGCGCCGACTGCGCGTCGTCGATTGGGGCCGGCACCCGCAGCTCCATGCCACCCTGGCCGTACTTCGTCTCGTAGTCGTACCACTCGCCCCGCGCGATCACCTCACCCGGCAGCGATACGTCAGGGTCCTCGTTGCCGAGCAAGGAGCACTCGACCTCGCGCCCGTGCGCCGATGCCTCGACGATCACCCGGGGGTCGTGGCGGCGGGCCAGGGCGACGGCCGCGTCGAGCTCCTCTCCCGTCCCGGCA
>DASTYR010000293.1:0-3162 GCA_035764795.1 Solirubrobacterales bacterium
CATCGCCTCACCCGCCGCCGCGGCTGAATGACGACGCGGCTAGCCGCGCCCTGGCGTCCATAAGATCGGTTCGATGAGCGCGAGGATGGGCGAATGAGCGGCTACGACCCGAAGGCGATCGAGCGCAAGTGGCAGCAGGTATGGGCGGACGAGCGCACCTGGGAGGTGGCGAATCCCGGTCAGCCCGGCTACGCGGGCGAGAAGCCGAAGTCCTACGTGCTGGAGATGCTGCCCTACCCCTCCGGCGAGCCCCACGTCGGCCACCTCAAGTGCTACGCGGTGGGCGACGCGATCGCCCATTTCCGCCGGCGCCACGGCTTCGAGGTGATTCACCCGATGGGATACGACGCGTTCGGGCTGCCGGCTGAGAACAACGCAATCAAGACCGGCGAGCCGCCACGCGCGGCGACCGAGCGCTCGATCGAGTCCTTCCGCCGCCAGTTCCGCGAGTGGGGGATCTCGATCGATTGGTCGCGCGAGCTCGGCACCCACACGCCCGAGTACTACCGCTGGACGCAGTGGATCTTCCTGCGGCTGTTCGAGCGCGGACTGGCCTACCGCGACGAGGCTCCGGTTCAATGGTGTCCGGTGGACGCCACCGTGCTCGCCAACGAGCAGGTTGTCGACGGCCGCTGCGAGCGTTGCGGCACGCCGGTCGAGCAGCGCCGCCTCGAGCAGTGGTTCTTCAAGATCACCGACTACGCCGACCGCCTGCTCGCCGACTTCGATCTGCTCGATTCCTGGCCCGAGCACGTCGTCACCATGCAGCGCAACTGGATCGGCCGCTCCGAGGGAGCGGAAGTGACCTTTCGCTGCGAGGAAGCGGGCATCGACTTCCCGGTCTTCACCACCCGACCCGACACCCTTTTCGGCGCCACCTTCTTCGTCCTCGCCCCCGAGCATCCCGAGCTGGAGAGGCTGGTCGCCGGCACGGCGGCCGAGGTGGCGGTGCGTGAGTACGTCAACGACGTCGCCCGCGAGTCGGTCGAGGAGCGCGGCGACGAGGACCGCCCCAAGACCGGCGTGCCGCTCGGTCGCAGCGTCGTCAACCCCGTCAACGGCGAGGAGATCCCGATGTTCGTCGCCGACTACGTGCTGATGGAGTACGGGACCGGGGCGATCATGGCCGTGCCTGCCCACGACAGCCGCGACTACGACTTTGCAAAGGCCTTCGACCTGCCGGTGCGACGCGTGATCGAGGGGGTGGACGACGAGGTCGCCCAGGACGACGAGGGTCTGCCGTATCCAGGTGACGGTCCGATGACGAGCTCCGGTCGCTTCGACGGCAAGGGCAATCGCGAGGCCTACGAGGAGATCGTCGAGTGGCTGGCGGCGGAGGCACGAGGGAAGAAGGCCGTCAACTACCGGCTGCGCGACTGGCTCGTCTCACGCCAGCGCTACTGGGGTGCGCCGATCCCGATCGTCTACTGCGAGAGTTGCGGCGAAGACGGGGTTGCCGCGGCTGTGCCCGTTCCCGAGGAGCAGCTGCCCGTCGAGTTGCCGGAGGTCGAGGATTACGCACCGCAGGGCCGCAGTCCGCTCGCCGCTGCCGAGGACTGGGTAGCGACGGCGTGCCCTCGCTGCGGTGGCCCGGCACGGCGCGAGACCGACACGATGGACACCTTCGTCGACTCCTCCTGGTACTTCATCCGCTACCTCGACTCGCGCAACGAGGCGGCTGCCTGGGACCGAGAGGCGGCGGACCACTGGCTGCCAGTCGACCAGTACATCGGCGGCGTGGAGCACGCGATCCTGCACCTCATGTACGCGCGTTTCTTCACCAAGGCGCTGGCCGACCTCGGCCAGCTCGGCGTGCAGGAGCCCTTCGCCAACCTCTTCACGCAGGGGATGATCACCCGTGACGGAGCGAAGATGTCGAAGTCGAAGGGGAACACCGTGAGCCCGGCCGAGTACGTCGGGCGCTACGGGGCCGACACCGCCCGCACCTACGTCTGCTTCATGGGGCCGCCCGAGCGCGGCGGCGACTGGTCCGACGAGGGAGTCGAGGGAGTCAGCCGCTTCCTCTCGCGCCTCTGGCGCCTCTGTGAGGAGGTCGAACAGCGGGCCGGTGGGCCGAAAACCGCACCTATGACGACGGAAATCCGCCCGTCGGCGGAGGGCGATGCGCGGGCGCTGCTTGCCAAGGCCCACTGGGCGATCGACAAGGTGACGAGGGACTTCGGGCGCGGCTTCCAGTTCAACACCGCGATCGCCGCCGTGATGGAGCTGGTCAACGAGACCTACCGTCTCAAGGACGGCCTCTACGCCGACGAGGCGGGCACGGCGGTCGTCGGCTTCGCGACCGCCACCGCGGGCTCACTGATCTTTCCCTTCGCGCCCCACCTCGGCGCCGAGATCTGGGAGCGGCTACGCGGCGGTCGCGTCTGGGAGGAGGCCTGGCCGGCTGCTGACCCCGAGCTTCTGAGCAGCGACACGGTGACCCTCGTCGTCCAGGTCAACGGCAAGCTGCGCGACCGGATCGAAGCGGCCAGCGACGCATCCGAAGCAGAGCTGCTCGAGCTGGCGCGGGCGAGCGAGAAGGTTCGCCGCCACCTCGACGGCAAGGAGGTCGTCAAGGAGGTCGTGGTGCCGGGGAAGCTCGTCAACCTGGTGGTCCGCTGAATCCGCGCCGGCTCTCGGGCTTTATCTGGTACAAAGCGGCCGCATGCTGGTGAGGCGCCTAGGGGAAGCACCGGTCGAGGAGTGGCACAAGCTTCGTTGCCACGTTCTCATGGATGCCGGCGAACTCGGCGCCCGCAACATGTCGGTTACCTGGCTGGAGGTCCCGCCAGGGGCCGAGCAGACGCTGCGTTCCGACGAGGGCGGTGAGCAGGTCTACGTGGTCGTGCGGGGCAGCGGTTCGATGTCGGTAGTGGGCGACACCCAGGACATCGAGGAGGGCGATTTGATCCTGGTTCCGCCGGCGACCGATCACTCGATCGCCAACGCAGGCGAGCAGACCCTCGCCTGCGTCTCGGTGCAGTCGCCGCCGGTCGCCGCCGCCGAGCTCTACAGCGACCAGCTCGCCGAGGTCTCGGGGTACGACTACGACGACGAAGACTGACTGAGTCTTTTTAGTTTTTGCGCACCACCCGTGCGCTCGGCCCTGCGAGCGTGGCAGGCGTGCCCGAGGTCTCCCGCTCGCAGCTGTTCGTATACGGC
>DASTYR010000294.1:0-18532 GCA_035764795.1 Solirubrobacterales bacterium
CTTCCGACACGCAGCTCAAGGACCGCCACCGGGCGATGTGGGCCTCCGGGGACTACCCCTCGATGGTCGAGACCTTCCTGACGCCGCTGGGTCCGCGCTTGGTCGATGGCTGCGGGATCGAGTCGGGGATGCGCGTCCTCGACGTCGCCGCCGGCACCGGCAACGCCGCGATCCCCGCCGCCGCCCGCGGCGCGACCGTGACCGCGAGCGACCTGACGCCGGAGCTGCTCGACGCCGGACGCGCCCGCGCCGAGGCGGAGGGCGTCGAGCTCGACTGGGTCGCCGGCGACGCCGAGAACCTGCCGTTCGAGGACGGCAGCTACGACGTCGTCATCTCCTCGATCGGGGCGATGTTCGCCCCCCACCACCAGGCGACCGCGGACGAGCTGGTGCGGGTCTGCCGGCCGGGCGGCAAGATCGGCCTGCTGAGCTGGACCCCGGAGGGGATGATCGGCGCCCTCTTCCGCACGATTGGCCCCTTCGCGCCGGCGCCCCCGCCCGGTGCGCAGCCGCCACCGCTCTGGGGTAGCGAGGACCACCTGCGGGAGCTGTTCGGCGATCGCGTCGACCTGACCTCCCTGGAGCGCGACGTGCTCGAGGTGACCGCCTTCGAGCGACCGGCCGACTACGCCGACCACTTCAAGCAGCGCTACGGGCCGACGATCGCCGCCCAGGCGAACGCCCGTAAAGAAGGCCGCGAGGAGGAGTTCGAGCGAGCCCTCGACGACTTCTACGAGGAGTGGAACCGCGGGGGCGCCGACGACGCCCGCTTCGAGATGGAGTACCTGCTCGCCGTGGGGATGAGGCGATCGTGAGCGCGGCCGCCGGCGCCCGCTACGACGCCGTCGTCGTCGGCGCCCGCTGCGCCGGGGCGCCGCTGGCGACGCGGCTGGTCGAGCGCGGCTGGTCGGTGCTGCTCGTCGATCGCGAGCCACCGCCCGCCGACACCGTCTCGACCCACTACGTCTTCCCCAACACGATGGCGCGATTGCGCGAGCTGGGGGCGTTGCGGCGGATCGAGGCGAACCACCGGCTCAACCCGCTGCAGTATTCGGCGCGGGTCCTGGGGAACGAGGTCGAGGGCCCCTTCACGTCGGTCGACGGCTTCGACGGCATGTGCGGGATCACGCGGCCGGTCCTCGACACGGCGCTGCTCGAGGTCGCGGTCGAAGCGGGGGCCGAGACCCGCTTCGGCGAGCGCGTCACTGGCCTACTCGGTGCCGGCAGCGAGGAGGACCCGGCTCGCGGCATCGTGCTCGAGGGCGGCGAGGAGATCGAGGCCCGATGGGTGTTGGCGGCAGACGGACGCGCCTCGACGGTGGCGAAGCTGCTCGGCCTTCCGAAGCAGCGCGAGATCGCCGGAGAAATCGGGATCATGTACGCGTACTGGCGGGGGCTACCGCAGAGCGATCGCTTCCGCGTGGAGGCGATCGAGGCGGGCTCGCTGAGCTGGGGGGCGTGTGAGGACGACCTCTCGATCCTGATGCTGGGGGTGCCCGCCGAGCAGACCCGCGGCGACGCCGAGGCGCGTCAACGGCTCTTCGTCGAGAGCCTGGCGCAGTTCGAGTGGTTCGACGCGCGGACGCTCGACGGCGCCGAGCAGGTCTCGCCGATCCGGGTCGCGCCGGAGACGATGCTGCGCGGCTTCTTCCGCCAGGCGACGGGACCGGGCTGGGCGCTGGTCGGCGACGCCGGTCACTTCAAGCACCCCTCTACGGCGCAGGGCATCTCCGACGCGATCGAGCAGGCTCTCCACGTCGCCGACGCCCTCACGGACGGCGATGAGAGCCTGGAGGGTTACGAAGCCTGGCGCGACGAGCGCGCTCGCGAGCACTACGAGTGGTCTTACGACTACGCGCGACTTCCTCGCCCCGCGGTCGCCGGTCCGGTCTTCGCGGGCCTCGCAGACGACCCCGAGGCCGGCCAGGACTTCCGCGACTCCTTCTGCCGCCTGGCCCGGCCGCGCAGCGAGGTGCTCTCGGGCGAGCGGCTCGAGCGCTGGTTTGGCGCGGTCGCGGCCGGCTGAGGAGCGGCTGCTGCCCTACTGATGCTTGTTGTCGCGACCGGCGCCGCCGACGAGACGGTCGTTGCCGCTGCCGCCGACCAGGCGGTCGTTGCCGGCGCGGCCGACCAGGGCGTCGTTGCCGCCGCGGGCGGAGATCGCGTTGGAGCGTCCGTCGCCGATTAGGACGTCGTTGCCGGCCGACCCCTCCAGCGCCTCGACCGAGGAGTCGATATGGCCCGGCGAGCAATCGGCGCCGCCGCGGCGCACCGCGCCGCCGATCTCGGCGAAGACGCCGGGGTTGAAGCGGACGAAGGACGCCATGTCGTCGCCCGGCCCGCCGCTGAAGGCGTCGCCGTCGCAGGGATCGCCGCCGACCAGCAGGTCGGAGCCCTCGCCACCTATCAGGGTGCTCTTGCCGCTGTGCAGGGGGCTCGGGAGATCCGTGCGGGCGCCGATCAGCGCGTCGCTGCCGGCACCGCCGTCGAGGAGATCGGGGTCGCTGTCGTCGCCTGCCTCGATCACGTCGCCGCCGCGGCCACCAAAGAGCGAGTCGGCACCGCCGCCGCCGCTGATCCTCACCTGGACGTCGCCGGGCACACTGGGGGCGACGTGGACGGTGTCAGAGCCGCCATCGGTGGCGATCAGGATTGATTGCACGTTGCCGGCGCAGCGGACCGGAGAACCGCCGCTCGTCTCGCAGCCCTGTGCGTTGCCGTCGGGGAAGGGAGCGGCGCTGGCGACCGAGTAGGCGCCGTCGTCGTAGGAGATGAAGAACTCATCGCCCGCGGCGCCGCCGCGGACGGTCAGCGTCGCGGCGCCGTCGATGCTGACGTTGCGAACCACGACCGGACCGGACTGCGACGTGCCGCCCTGCAGATTGCAGGCGTCGTCGCCGTCGCCGCGGTCGCAGTCGGCGCCGTCCGGGCCGCCGAACAGTTCGTCCTCGCCGTCGCCGCCGTCGAGCTCGTCATAGCCGGCGCCGCCGTCGAGTCGGTTGGGTCCGTCGTCGCCCTCGATGTCGTCGGGCGAGGCGGAGCCGATCACATCCTCAAGGTCCTCGAGCCTGTCGCGGCCGTCTCCCCAAGCCGACCCGTCGTCCAGGTCGACCTCGACCGCCTCCGTCGCGCCCGCGAAGGAGACGATGTCGGCGCCGCCCGAGCCGCCGTCGAGGCGGTCGAAACCGAGGTCGCCGCGGACCACGTCGCCGTCACCATCGCCGCCGTCCACAGCGTCGCTGCCGTGGTTGCCGACGACCAAGTCGCTACCGCCGTCGCCGTCGACGCGATCGTCACCGAGACCGCCGTCTACGTAGTCGGAGCCGGGGCCACCCTCAGCGGAGTCGTTGCCCCGCTCGCCGAAGATGCGATCGTCGCCGGGGCCGCCTTCGACGTGCTTATCGGAGGCGCGGCCGGAGTAGAGGGTGTCGTTGCCGCCGCCGCCGTCCAACCGGTCCGGTCCTTTTTCGCTCGAGAGGAAGTCGTCGCCGGCCTCGCCGCGCAGCCGGTCGGGCCCGCGCCCGCCGATCAGCGAGTCGTTGCCGCCACCGCCATTAAGCCGGTCGCCACCACTCTCACCGAAGATCTGATCGTCGCCGGAGCCGCCGCAGATCCGGTCGTTGCCGTTGCGGCCGCCGCGAATCCGGTCGTCTCCCCCGCCGCCGTAGATGACATCGCTCGCCCTTCTGCCGACCAGCACGTCATCGCCCGGCGTGCCGACGATCGTCGCCCGCCGCCCTTCGCAGCTGGCCGCCGACGCCGAGCTCGCCGCGACCATCGCGACGATCGCCAGCGCCGCAGCGGCCAGCGCGACCGAGCGGAAACGAGAGACCGGTTTGGAGAGATGACCCATTCCGGCCCCCTCCATCGGCAGGAGGGCCGTGCTTCCAAAGTGCGCGCCAAGAGATCACCGCTCCGGGGTGCAAAATGCAACAGCTCTTGCCGTTGCCGCCCGAGAGAGGCTGACGGTTAGGCGGCTAGCGGCAGCTTGCGCCGCCGCGGCAACTCAACGAGTCGCGACCCCTCGCCGTACACCGGCTCGAAGGAGCTGACGGAGAGGACGACGTAGCTGTAGCCGCAGGGGCAAGCCTCCCGCTCGACGTCGTCCAGATCGTGGACGACGACCTCGGTCTCCTCGTCACAGCTCGAACATGCGATCCGCACTTGCCACATGGGTCGATGGTGGCGTGCCTGTCGGACAGATCGCTGAGACCTAGCGCAGCAGCACTCGGCAACGCTTGAGCAGCTCGTCGAGAGTCTTTGGCCGGAGGCTGCCGAGGCGACGACTCAGACGGTCATGGGAGATCGCCCGCAGCTGCTCGGGCATGGCAAAGCCATCCTCGCCCAGACCGCCCTCCGAAGCGGGAATAGCGAGGTGCAGGGAGTTTTCGAAGTCGGTTCGCGTAAGCGGCACGGCGATGGAGAGGTCGAGGCCCGTTTGGTTCAGCTGGTCAACCGAGACGATCACGAAGGGACGGGCCTTGGCTTGCTCCCTCCCCCGTGTCGGATCGGGGTCGGCCCAGTAGACATCGCCCTGCTGGGGCCTTGGCTCTACCACTCTGGCGTTGGCGCCTCGAAGCCGGACTCGATCTCGGCCGCCTCGGCGCGATAGGCCGAGAGCATGGTCGGGTCGGCGGCAAGCTTGTCGAACCCTGCCGCGATCTCGTCGAGCATCGCGTCCTCGTCGGCGACGCTGACCAACTTCGCAACCACCTCTCCGGCCGACTCGCCACGACGAGCCGCCAGGGCATTGAGCCGGTCGCGAGTCTCGACCGGGACCCTGATCGTCGTGGTATCCGCGGTTGCCATGTAGATCATCAGTCTACAGGTGATTGGTGGTGACGTAGAACCCGGTCCCCATGTCACCAACGGTGCGGGAGCGGAATTTGAAGTTTGGCCGAGGATCTGTTTAGTTCCAAACGGAGAATCCACCAGCTGAAAGCGGGCCGATGAGCGATCGTCCGAAGCGCAGCCGAGGGAGTCCGGCGGACGACCGCCGGATATCGGGCGGGATTCAGATGCGGCGCCGAGAGATGATGGCGCTGTCGGCAGGGGCGCTGGCGAGTGTCGCCCTCTACGCCTGCGGCGCCGACGAGGACGAGGCAACCAGGTCCGTGGCGGAAGAACCGAAGGCTCGGCCCGACTGCGTGCTGACGCCTGAGCAGGAGGAAGGCCCCTTCTACATCGACCTCGCGCAGGTCCGGCAGGACATCGTCGAGGATCGACAGGGCGTGCCGCTGGCGCTCGCGGTGACCGTCGTCGACGCGAACACCTGTGAGCCGATCCGCGATGCCGCGATCGACATCTGGCACTGCGACGCGCTCGGCGTCTACTCGGGCGAGCCATCCGAGGGCAGCGAGGGCGAGACCTACCTTCGCGGAATCCAGCTGACCGACAAGAACGGCCTAGCCGAGTTCACGACCGTCTATCCAGGCCAGTACCCAGGGCGGACGACGCATATCCACATCAAGGTTCACATCGGAGGGCGCCAGAGCGACGACACTTATTCGGGGGGGCGCGTCTCCCATGTTGGCCAGCTGTTCACGACCGACCGGCACGACACCGACGTCTTCGCCGCCGCCCCATACAACAGGAACACGGCCGAGATCACCCCGCGGGACATCGACGTCATCTTTCGGACCCAGGGCGGCCCAAGCGCAGTGCTCGATCTCGCAGCGGCCGGCAGTACCCTCGCCAGAGATGGCCTTACGGGCAAGGCGACGCTAGGCATAGATCCGAACGCGAGGGTCTAGCTGACCCCGACCATTAGGCACAGTCGGCTGAGGGTCAATCAGAATCGGTCCGGCTCAAGCAGAAGGGGTCCGGCTCAAGCAGAAGGGTGGCTGACCGGATTCGAACCGGCGACCGCCTGGACCACAACCAGGAGCTCTACCAGCTGAGCTACAGCCACCACGTGGCTTCAATGTAGCGGTAGCTTGAGGGTCATGCGGAGGCGAAAGCCGAGTGGAGCGGAGGCGCGGGTTGCGGCGGCAATTGGGGCACTGGCGGTCGGCGCGGCTGCGGTAGGCGGCTTTGCGATCGGGCGGCTCGCGGTGGGTCGGATGGCCGTTGGGCGGGTCAAGGTCGGTCGGCTCGAGGTCGATGAGCTGGTCGTGGGACGGCTAGATGTTCGCGACGGCAACTCGACGCCTTGATCTGGAGCGCATCGGAGATTGACCCCCCTGGGCTGGGGTAAAAGTCGGATGCGCCTGATTGGCGCGGCCGCGACGCTGCTTGCCGCCGGAATGATCGCCGGGGGTTTGACCTCCGCCCATGCCCTCGGCCCCTACCCCGACCTCGGCACCTGCCCCGTCTTTCCAGACCCGCCAGCCTCCCTCTCCCCCCGCGCCCCGTCCCTCCCCAACCAGGCCGCCTGGAACCAGGACATCTCGAGGGCTCCGGTCGCCGGCAGCTCGGCCGCCGTCATCGCCTACATCAACAGCCAAGGCGGTGACTTCCTCCACCCAGACTTCGGCTCGCCGCGCCCCTACGGCTTCCCCTACGCAGTCGTCCCCGCCGGCCAGCGCCGCCTCCCGATTCGCTACACCGCTTACGGCAGCGAGAGCGATCCTGGGCCATTCCCGGTCCCATCCTGGGCTCCGGTCGAGGGCGGCTCCAACAGCGACGGCGATCGTCACGTCCTCGTCATCGACCGCTCCCGCTGCGCGCTCTACGAGCTCTACCGCGCCTTCTTCAGCCGTCGCGGCGGCGTCCACTGGGCTGCCGATTCCGGCGCCAGCTGGGACCTGCGTTCGACCGCCCTGCGCCCCGACTCCTGGACCTCGGCCGACGCCGCCGGCCTGCCGATCTTCGCCGGGCTCGTCCGCTATGACGAGGCGGCCGCTGGTCGCATCGACCACGCGATCCGCGTCACCTTCGAGAGCACTCGCGATGCCTGGATCCATCCCGCCTCTCACTGCGCCGGCGACACGCTCAGTGCTGCCGCGCCGGCGATGGGCACGCGCCTGCGTCTCAAGGCGAGCTACGGCCTCGGCCGCTTCAGCGGCCCCGCCCGCGCGATCGCCACCGCCCTCAAGCGCTACGGCCTGATCGTCGCTGACAACGGGTCCAACTGGTTCTTCAGCGGCAGTAGCGACCGCCGCTGGGACGACGAGAACCTGAACCAGCTGAAGCGGATACCGGGCAGCGCCTTCGAGGTGGTTCGCAGCGCCGCCCGGCCTCACATCTGCAGGTGACGGAAGCGCGGCCGCAGCCGTGACTCCAGCTCGGCCGCCGCGCCTTCGTCGTCCTCGCGGGCACTGACCAGGACCACCTCGTCGGCGTGGTAGCTCTCGAGCTGATCCTCGACCGCCTGCACCAAATTCTCGTCGCCGACCCTCGCCTCGGCGTCGACCCCGGCCTTGGCCAGCGCCGCGACCGTCGTGACCAGACGCTCCTGCGCCTGCCGCCGCGCCGCCTCGACGTCGGATGCCCAGCGATCGAGGAAGCCGATGCTGGCCGGTGCCAGCACCCGCACCTCGGCCACGTCGCCGCCTCCCAGCTCGCGAGCGATCGCCGCAACCGCTCCCGGCTCCTCCAGCGGCTGGGCGGCGACGATCAGGATGCGGCGGCCCCCATCGGAGACCGGCGCCGTGCCGATCGGGCCGCGCGGCCGTTGCCGCGCCGCAACCACGAGCAGTGCCAGCACCGCCAGAGCGCCCGCGATGAAGCCGAGCGCCGGCCCGCCCACGAGAAACGCCCCGATCAGGAACGCACCTACAACCGGAAGCGCAATCGCGGCGACGACCAGGGGCAGCTTCCAGGCGGCCATAGCTGCCTGATTGTCCCCGACCGGTCGACCGCGCAGCGGTCTCGGTTAAACGCGTCTGGTACCGGCACCGAGCCGCGGCAGAAGCAGCAGCGCGAGGCCGATCAGGATCACGATGATCCCCAGCACGTAATTGACCAGGATCGCAAGCACGATCCCGACGATGATGAGCAGTATCCCCAGTGACATGGCCCCAGCCTACCCACGGCCTGCGTCGCAGAAACACTTCGCAACGGGGCGTTCATCCGCCTTCTTCTGACAGCGCCCGCCGCAGCGCCTCGTCGAACGACTCGGGGGAGATGCCAAAAGGCTCCGCGCCCGAGGGATCGGTGACCACGGTCGGGGTCGTCAGGCCCTCGACCAGCGGCCGCGCGACGCTGGTGTCGACCGGCGTGACCAGCCCCAGCCACAGGGAGGAGAGCCAGGGCGTCAGCAGCGGCACCCGCAACTTCGTCGGCCGTCGCTTGCCCATCGCGGTCGCCATCCGGTCGAGCATCTCGTCATAGCTGAGGACGTCGGGGCCGCCGATCTGCACCTCGCGCCCACTCGACTCCGGGACCGCCGGCGCCCGCCGCAGGTACTCGACCGCCGCGTCGATCCCGATCGGCTGCGTCGGCGTCCGCAGCCAGGCGGGCGCCACCATCACCGGCAGCCGCCCCACTAGGTAGCGCAGCGTGCGGTAGGACTCGCTCTCCGCCCCGACTATCATCGCGGCGCGAAAGTAGGTGAGCGGCGGCCCCTCGAGGGCGAGCACGCGGGCGGCTTCGTGGCGACTCTGCAGGTGCGCGGAAGCGCTCGGATCGCCGAGCCCGCCGAGGTAGACGACGCGCGCCACGCCTTCCCGCTTCGCCATCCGGGCGAACTCGAGGGCGCCCTGCCGCTCGCGCTCGGCATAGCCCTCGCCGCCTGCCATCAGGTGGACGAGGAAGTAGGCGACCTCGACGCCGTCACCCGCCCCGGCCATGCTGCCGGCGTCGGTCACGTCGCCGACGTGCAGCTCGGCGCCCGCCGCCTCGAGCTCCGCGGCCCGGCTCGGATCGCGCACGAGGCAACGCACCCGTCGGCCCATGTCGAGCAGCGAGCGGGTCAGGCGGCGGCCGACGAAGCCGGTCGCGCCGGCGACAAGAACGGTGGTGGCGATCTCCCTTCGCTACCCGAGCCCGCTGAACATCTACCGGCGGCGCGCATATCTCGCGGGAGCTCAAGGAGCCTTGGCCGCATCCCTCGGCGATTCGAAGGCAGCCAAGGCCACGGTTGCGAGGATCGGCTCCTCCCCCGACTCGGCGAGCCGGTCCTCCGCCCCGTCCTTCTCCTTGAGGACCGTTGCCAGCAGCCCGTCGACTTCAGCGGCGACTTTCTCCCAGCCGATCTGATCGAGTCGAAGCAGCGACCATGACAGGTGGTTGTCGAGCCGGGCCTCGAAGGTGCCGACCTCGATCGCTCTCTTCACCTGATCGGACAGCTGAACGAACGTCGTCCAGCTGTAGACCGGCTTCACCTCGTCCGGCACTTCGGTCCAGCTTTCGTTGTCGTAGATCGCCGGGCCGGTGGCCCGGTAGAACCGCTCCCTCGCCGAGCGGCGGCGGCCGCCGGTCCTCTCGCCGACCTTCCGCAGCCACCCCAGCTCCTCGAGCGTCTTGAAGCGCCGGCGGATGTTCTTGATGTCCTCTCCCCCCTCATGCTGCCGGTGGAATGTCGGCGCGCTCGTTTCACCGAGATTGGCTTCGGTGACGATTTGCAGTGAGATCGGATCGTTGAAGACTCGATATACGCGACGCGAGGCGGGAACCGGCGACTTCGTGCCCTCTACCAGGACGGGGGTCTTGCGCGGCAAGTCAGCGGCCTCCGGGCGCGGCGATTCGAACAGCGCTAGGCCCACCGTCGCCAGCATCGGCGTCTCCCCTGACCTGTAGACCCTGAGACGGGCGTCGGCGATCTCCTCCAGAACCGATTCGAAGAAGGAATCAATGGCAGAGGAGACCCTCTCCCAGCCAGCCTCGTCGAGCAGAACCGGAGTCCAGCTCAAGTGACTGTTTGGCCGGGCGTCCAAGGTCTTCGCCCGCAGCGCTTCTGCGACCCGCTCGGCGAACTGCTTGAAGGTCGTCCAGCTGATCTCGACTCGCATCGAGTAAGGAACCAGGGCCCAGGTTTCCTTGTCGAAGACCGGTAGATCGATCGCGCGGTAGAAGTGCTGCGGCCCACCGGGTCGGCGACCCTCCCCGGTCTCCGTTCTGACGTACCGAAGCCACCCATGCTCGACGAGCCTCTTGAAGTGGTGGTCGACCCGAGAGACCGATCCGCCGCCGAACTCCGCGTGGAACTGGGCGGGGCTCATTTCCCGGAGATACAGCTCGGTGACGATCTTCAGCCGCAGCTCGTCCGCAAAGACGATGGCCAGCCGGCGCAGGTATTCGACCCTCGACTCGAGGCCGG
This sequence comes from Solirubrobacterales bacterium, assembly GCA_035764795.1. Lineage (GTDB taxonomy): Bacteria > Actinomycetota > Thermoleophilia > Solirubrobacterales > 70-9 > VRUE01. The sequence goes on from DASTYR010000294.1 coordinate 10,202, forward strand.
TCCAGGTCTTCGCCACGTGGTCCTTTCCAATTGCTCAGGAGTATTAGCCCTGTCAGTCTAGGCAGGCCTAATTAGACCGCATCTTTCTCAATACAAGTCCGTAGTCGTTCCGATAGTTAACCGCTAGCTACCTTTACTCCGCGTTTCCTGTCTGAAAACAGGAAAGGGGGTGAGGAGATGAAGCTCTCAGCGAACGCTGCGGCGCTGCCGATCATGTCGATCCGCAAGTCCGGCTAGCCGCATTGCAATGGGCCACAGGCCGGGCTTCAACCCCCTTGGGGAACGGAGTCCCGGCTGTGGTCCGAACGCCTCGCACCCCGAGAACTTGGTCCATTTCGAACACTCGATCCTGCGAAACTTTCAGTCCGCAAAGTCGAATCAAATTTTCGCTCAAATTTGCCTTAGCCTAGAGCGCGTGAGCGAGTCGAAAGGCGGCAGTTGAGCACTTTGGAGTCGGCGGTCCGACACGACCTCCGACTGACCATCCTCGGTGACCTGGCCTACGGCGGACCCCGCAAGGCAACGGAGCTGACCGGACGGATCGGTCTGCCCGTCCCAGCGGTCGCCTACCACTTGGCAGTCCTTCGCTCCCACCGCCTCACCGCAAGGGACGAGAAGAGTGACGTGTACACCGCGACCCTAAACATCCACCCGCCCTGGGTCGAAGAGGCCGTTGCCGCCCACCGACTCGCGAAGCGAATCAGTCTGGGACTACCGGACGTGGCGAACCTCGAGATGACCTGTTTTTTCTGCGGCCGGCTGCTTCAGATCGAGGAGCGCACCATTGCGGTCTATGACGACGGCGGCGGCACGAGACGCGCCGAAGTTGTACCCGAGGGGACACGAGAAGACGGCGAGACGGACGGCTTCCGCCCAACTGCCAAGTACCACCCGGTCTGCTACGAGCTGGCACGACGAAAGGAAACGATGCTCCCACCCGTGGAGGCACAACCGTGACCAAACGGGCCAAGTACGACCCGGTCCAAGTTGGACGTGCGTTGCTTTTCGAGCTGATCGGCCAGCATCCGCGGCCGCTGAGGACAGGTGAGTTGGTGGGCAAAGTCGTCGCCGACCAAAGCGACGGCAGGGAGGTCGCGACCGCGAGGAAAGCGCTGGTAGAACTGGCCGAAGCCGCGCTGATCGTCGACCGCGGCGACGACTCGGTCGAACCGACCAGGGCCGCGCTCCACGCGAACTCCCTGTTCGGCGCTGCGTAGAGACAGCACCCCCGCCAGGATTCGAACCTGGGACCCTCGGATTAGAAGTCCGACGCTCTGTCCGCTGAGCTACGGGGGCCGGTGCGCCTAGGTTACGCGCCCTCGAACTCACCCGGGCGCGGACAGCCGGCCGAATCCAGCTCCCCGTTGACCTTGAAGACGTAGTCGGGCTGCGGCGTGATGTCGGGCTCTTCGACGACGAGCTTCAGCGCGGGGTCGGTTTTGATCCACGCATAGACCGGATACCAGTAGGGCGATTCCGACGAATCCTGAGTCGCCTTGCTGACGATCAGGTAGTCGTAATCACCCTCGTTGATCAGGTTGCGGAAGGTGCGGCAGCTGGTCGGCAGGCGGTAGGTACCGTCGGGTCCCTCGACGCCGATGTACTGGACGTAGTTGTCGAGGTTTTTGCCGTAGAAGCCGTACTGGCCGAAGAACATCTGGCCCGAACCAGCTATGCCGATCCGCTTGTCGGTCTGGTTGTGAGCGAAGGCGTAGGCCTTCTGGGGGCCGCCTTCCTGCAGGAAGGGCGTCGTTCGCTGGTAGTGCTGCTTGTAGTACTGGACCTCCTGGGCGCGACCGAGCACCACCGCCAACAGCAACACCGCGGCGGCGCCCAGCGCGACCGCCCCACGGCTGGCGCTGCCGCGCGCCCGGAGCAGGCCCAAACCGGCCGGCACCCAAACCAGGGCCAAGGTCAGGAAGACCGCACCGACGAGGTAGTCGACCGACCAGCGGGGCGTCGTCAGGACCGTGATCGCGTACAGGCCGACCAAGAAGAGCAGCGTCTGCCAGGCGCGGCTCTCCGGCGCCCGCAGCGGCCGCGCGATCGGCAACAGCGTCAGCGCCAGCACCAGCCCCGGCATCAGGTAGCGCGTGTTCGTGAAGAACCCGGTCGGCGAGCCTTCCTGGCCCGCCGCGGTCAACGGCGTGAAGACGTAGACGGCGGCCGTCAGCAGCGCCGCGCCGGCCAGCACCCGCAGAATCAGGTTGCGCGAGCGGAACACGATGAAGACCGCCGCGGCGACGGCCATGATCAGGATCAACGGCCAGAACGGCCCCAGCGCGTTCTCAAGCTCCGGGAAGAACCAGCGCCTGTAGATCGTCGGCTCGAACAGATAGTCGGCGACCGCAAAGCGCGGCCGCGGGTCGAGCGGCATCTGGTCGGGCCGCGGCAGGTTGAGCGGGCCCCAGCCGGTCTGGGGAATCGGGTTGCCGCCGGTGTGGATCGCCGCCCGCACGTACCAGTAACCGCCCACCACGAAGGCTGGGATGCCGATTGCCGCCGCGGTCATCAGCCGCCGCCCGGCGCCGCTCACGATCACCATCCCAACCGCGATCGCGCCGACCGGCGCCAGCAGCGGCAACTTGACCGAGACAGCGAGCCCAGCCGCGATCCCGGCCATGATCAGCGGGCCCTTGTCGAGCAGCGGCGCGTCGCGCTCGGGGGCGTCCTGCACCGCGCCGGTCACCGGAGCGCGGCGCTGGTGGCCGTTGATCAGAAATGCGGCGAAGGCGACCAGGAAGGCGAGCCCCATGATGTCGTTGCGCCCCTCCCCCGGCTGCGTTTCGATCATCACGCCGGCCGAGAAGACGAGCGCCGCCGCGACCAGCGTCGCCGGCCCGACCCGGTAGGGGCGACCGATGCACCAGGCGGCGAGCAGGCCGATCGAGAGCAGACCCAGGTTGATCAGCGGCGAGAGCCAGTCGGTCTTGAAGAGGACGATCCCGGCGGCGTGAACCAGCTCCGAGGTGCCGGGGTAGAACCAGGCGGCGAGTCGCAGTGGATCGGTGAAGTGAAGGGGCACGGTCGTGCCCTCCTGGGCGATCCGACCCGAGAAGGGCATGTGGTACCAGGTCGTGTCACCGCCGAACATGCCGTGGTCGAGCGCCAGCTGGGCCGGGAAGGTCCACTCAGCCATCGCCCAGGACGAGACGCCGAGCGCGATCAGCAGGGCGCTCGTCTGCACCCGCGGCGCCGTTACCTCGCGGTCGGCGGGACCGGCCATCGTCCAGCCCAGCGCCGCCGCCCCGAGCCCCACGCCTATGCAGACGACCACGGTCCAGCCGAGCGTCAGGATCTCCAGCGTGCCGAGCAGCTGCAGCGCCAGAATCAGCAGCGCGGTGGCGATCGTGATGTCGGCCAGGCGGGCCAGGGCTCCGGAGAACTCGGGCACGATCCAGCGCCGCAGCCAGTAGCCGCCGAGGCCGACCGCCGAGACGATGCCGATCGTCGCCAGGCAGCCGCCGATGTAGGAGCCGAAGGACGGGGTCACCGGCGCGGGATGCTATTCGGCGCGCGGGATGCGGCAGGCGACGCCGGTGCCGGCCAGGCCGCAGTAGCCGTTCGGCACCTTGTGCAGGTACTGCTGGTGATGGTCCTCGGCGTAGTAGAAGGGAGCGGCGGGCTCGAGCTCGGTCGTCACCGACTGGTGGCCGGCCGCCCGCAGCGCCTCGTCGTAGGCGTCGCGCGCCATCTTCGCCGTCGCCTTCTGGGCGTCGTTGGCGAAGTAGATACCGGAGCGGTACTGGGTGCCGACGTCGTTGCCCTGCCGCATGCCCTGGGTCGGGTCGTGCTCCTCGAAGAACACCTTCAGCAGATCGACGTAGGAGATCCGCTGCGGGTCGAAGGCGACCAGCACCGCCTCGGCGTGCCCGGTCATCCCCGAGCAGACCTCCTCGTAGGTCGGATTTGGAGTCGTCCCGTTCATGTAGCCGACCGCCGTCGTGTAGACGCCGTCGAGCCCCCAGAAGAGCCGCTCCGCGCCCCAGAAGCAGCCGAGCGCGAAGTAGGCCGTCTCGATCCCCGCTGGGAAAGGCGGCTTGAGCGGCGTGTCGAGCACCGCGTGCCGCTCGGGCACCTCGAAGGCCGGCTTGCTGCGCCCCGGCAGCGTCCGCTCAGGCGTCGGCATCTGCGTCTTCGCTCGGCCGAAAAGCATGCGGTCACAAGGTAGCGTTCCGCCATCGGCTGCCTGGCACTTCTCTTCGCGTTGATCTCGCCGCGGCTGGGGCTGTTCGTGCTGTGGCTCTTCAGCGACCTGCTCAGTCGCTCCTTCGACAGCTGGCTGCTGCCGCTGATCGGCTTCTTCCTGCTGCCCTGGACGACGCTCGCCTACGCGCTGCTCTGGGCGTCGTCGGACGGCGTCCTCGGCTTCGAGTGGTTCCTCGTCGCATTTGCCTTCCTGGTCGACGTCGGCGCAATCGGCGGCGGCAGCCGCCGGCGCCGGCGCGACTGAGCGGCCTCGCTCGCGGAGTCTTGGCGCGTCCCTATGCGGAGCTATCCCCGACGGGATAAGCGAGGCGAATGTGCGCCTTGGCGAGCACGATGAAGTCGCGCTGCTCGCCCTCGCCCCCGTCGAGAGGCGAGATCTCCACGTTGACGAGTGGGAGAAATGCCACCTCGCCGCGGTTGACCGCGTCGGAGAAGCGGGCCTGGTATCCCTCGGAGGGCAGGGTCACGTCGCCCACGACGGTGTGACGGTCGGTTTCGAAGAAGACGCGTTCCCGGCGCCGGTTTCCGCTCAGCTCCATCCGGTCCGCTATCGGCAATTGCAGGAGAAACCTGAGCGACTATCGTGGCTCCGATGCGTGTGGAGGAGCGCGACGGCCTGCTCGCCTACCGGTTTGAGGGAGTCGCAGGGGAGGGCCTCGACTGCCTCGTCTCGACCCGTGGCGGCGGGGTCAGCGAACGTCCCTGCACCTCGCTCAACGTCGGCTTCAAGGTGGAGGACGACGGGGCGGCGGTGCTGGAGAACCGGCGCCGGCTGCTGACCGCTTTCGGGTTCGAGCTCGAGCGCACGGTCTGGGGCGAGCAGGTACACGGCGACCGGGTCGCGGTTGTCCGAGCCGAGGATGCCGGTCGCGGGGCACTCGACGCAGGGAGCGCCATTGCCGGCGTCGATGCCTTGGTCACCGACGTGCCCGGCCTTGCCCTCTGCGCGACTGTCGCCGACTGCGTCCCCCTCGTGCTTTTCGATCCCGTCGTCGGCGCCCTCGGTGTCGCGCACGCCGGCTGGTCCGGCACCGTCGCCAAGATCGCCGCGCGGACTGCCGAGACGATGGCCGAGAGCTTCGGCTCGAGCCCCTCCAACCTGCTCGCCGCGATCGGACCATCGATCGGTCCCGACGCCTATGAGGTGGGAGGCGAGGTGATCGCCCGCGTGCACGACACCTTTGGTGCCCATGCCGCCGAGCTCCTCACACCCCTGCCCGGCGGCAAGGCCCTACTCGACCTCTGGCGTGCCAACTCACTGGCTCTGATCGAGTGCGGCGTCCAAGAGGCGAGAATCGAGGTCGCCGGCATCTCCACCGCGGCGCACCTCGACCACTTCTACTCCTACCGGTCGGAGGGCCTCACCGGCCGCTTTTGTGTGGTCGCCGCCCTCTCCGCAGTCAATCTCTCAAAGGCCTACGACCAATGAGAGAGCATCGTCTACAGCCCGCAGCTCCTCGGCATCTAGGAGGCCGGCGGAGCGCCCGAGCCTTTGAGGATCGACGACGGTGGTTTGCTCAACAAGGACTCGCGTCTCGGTTCCATCGAATGAGATCGTCGGGCGGAAGGTGGCTGGACGTGCACTGACTGAGGTCGGTGAAACGAGAGTCGTGCTCAGTCCCATGAACTCATCTGCTTGGACCACGATCGCGTAGCGGGCGCCCCGCTGCTCCCTTCCTCGCACGCTTCGCGGAGACGGCAGCCGAAAGACCTCGCCGCGAACCATTCAATCGAGAGGATTCGGCGCGAGCTCAGCCATTTGCTCGCGAACGATCCGCATCTCGGTTCGGTCCGCTTCGTCGGCTGCCAACCGCTCGACCTCGTCAGCTATTGACGACCGCGTGCGCCGCCGGGCCGCAGACTCGCGGAGTGCGGTGCGAACTGCCTCCGAATCGCTCATGCCGCCACCGCGAATGACTTGAAGAGCGGCAGCGGAGCTGCCGTCCAAGCGAACGTGCAGAGAGCGACTCATGCTTGGCTACCGTAGCACATATCGTGCTACGCATCGGGGCGCCCGGATTCGAACCGGGGACCTCGGCCACCCAAAGGCCGCGCGCTACCAGGCTGCGCCACGCCCCGCTGCGTCCCAGTCTAGAGCCGTGCCGGCGCGGCGGCGCTGGCGCGGCGGCCGACGCGTTAGCGTTCGCGACCGATGGCCGACGTCCGCCCCATCCACGCGACCCGCTACGACCTCGGCGTCGTCGGGCCGCTCGGCGACGTGGCGGCGCCGCCGTACGACGTGATCGACCCCGAGCAGCGTGCCCGACTGCTGGAGCGCTCGCAATACAACGCGGTGGCGATCGACCTGCCGAAACCGTATGGCGAGACCGGCCCGCAGGAGACCGAGGGCGACCCCTACCGACGTGCCGCGGGGACGATGGACGCGTGGCGGGAGGCGGGGGCGCTCGTGCGCGACGAGGAGCCGGCGATCTGGGCGATGACTCAGGACTACACCGGCCCCGACGGCGAGCCGCGAACGCGTCACGGCATCCTCTGCCGCGTCCGCGTCGAGGACTTCGAGGCCGGCCAGGTCCTCCCCCACGAGCGCACTCTGCCCGGCCCGAAGAAAGACCGGCTCGACCTGACCCGCGCCACCCACCACAACCTCTCGCCGATCTTCTCGCTCGCCACGAAGGACCCCTGGCCCCTGGTCGCCCCGGCGATCGAGGGCACCGAGGCCTGGGGCGAGGCGACCGATGCGGGCGGCACGGTCACGCGCGTCTGGCGCGTCGGCGACGCCGCTGTGCACTCCGAGGTCAGCGAGCTGCTCGCCGACGCGAAGCTGCTGATCGCCGACGGTCACCACCGCTACGAGACGGCGATCGCCTACCGCGACGAGGTCGGTGGCGATGGCGACCACTGCTACACGCTGATGGCGCTGACCGGCCTCGACGATCCCGGCCTCACTGTCTTCCCCACCCACCGCCTGCTCTCCGGCTTCGCAGACGACCCCGAGCGCCAGCTGCGCCTCGGCGAGGGACTGCGCGAGCTGTTCGACGCGACCGAGGTCGATACGAGCGAGCTCGACCCGCGCGGCGAGGAGGGCGTCGGCGTCTTCGGCCTCTACGACTCCCACCACAAGCGCGCCTTCCGGCTGCGGCTCAAGGACGAGGCCGTCGCCGACCTCGACCGAAAGCTCGCCGGCAAGCCGGAGGCCTATCGCCGGCTCGACGCTGCGATCCTCGAGACGCTCGTCCTCAAGGAGATCGCCGGCCTCAGCGAGGACGACATCATGGCCAAGCGCGGGCTCGGCTACGCCAAGAGCGTCGAGGATTCGCTGGCGCTGCTCGAGGACGGCACCTATGACGTCGCCTTCGTACTGCGGCCGATCCCGGTCGACCAGGTGCGGGCGATCTGCGAGAGCGACGAGAACATGCCGCCGAAGTCCACGTACTTCTTCCCCAAGGTGCTGACCGGCCTGGTCTTCAACCCGGTCGGCTGACCATGCGGGTCAGCGCCCGGCGCCTCGACGGCTACGCCCACGAGGTCGCGATCGAGGGCGGCCACACGATCGTCGTCGACGAGCCGGTGGCGGCGGGCGGGACCGACACCGGGCCCTCCCCCACCCGGCTGCTTGCCGCATCGTTGGCGAGCTGCATCGCGATCACGGTGGAGATGTACGCGGAGCGCAAAGGCTGGGACGTGGGTGAGGTGCAGGTCGACGTGGAGGTCGAGTACGACGGGCCGCGCCCCGCCTCTTTCGCCGCGGCGCTTCGCCTGCCGGCCGACCTGGACGAGACACAGCGCGAGCGCCTGCTCGCGGTCGCGCGCAAATGCCCTGTCCACAAGGCGCTCGCCGCCGAGACGCCCGTTACGGTCGCCCATAGCGACACCGGACTCGACCCCGGTGAGGGGGCGGCCTAATGGACCTCGGCCTGAAGGGTCGCGCCTGCGTGGTCACCGGCGCCAGCCGCGGCATCGGCCGCGAGACGGCGCGGCAGCTCTGTGCCGAGGGCGCAAACGTCCTCCTCGTCGCCCGCACCGAGGAGCGGCTGCGTGAGGCCGCCGGAGAGGCGACCGCCGCCGCTGGGGCGAGCGCAGGCGAGGGCGCCCTCGGTCGCGCCGAGACGCTTGCCCTCGACGTCACCGACGACGACGCCGGGGTGCGAATGCTTGCCGCCG
>DASTYR010000295.1:0-2387 GCA_035764795.1 Solirubrobacterales bacterium
TGCGGACGCGGGAATTCGATCTGCTCAGCTACTTGCTCGAGAACAAAGGCATCGTCGTCTCCCGCGATCAGCTGCTCGATCGGGTGTGGGGCCTCGACTACCCCGGCGGGACGCGCACCGTCGACGTCCACGTTGCTCAGCTGCGCAGCAAGCTCAGCCGCCCTGAGCTGATCCGGACCATCCGTGGCATCGGTTACAAGGCGGTGCAGCCGGCGAGCCGGCGGGAGCGGTGAGCTCGCTGCGCGCGCGCCTCTTCCTCGGCGCCGCGGGCGCGGTGCTGGTTTCGATCGTCCTGACCGTCGGGATCGGCGCGCTCCTCGTCCGCCGCTCTGCCGAGCACCAGGCGCGGAGGTCGCTCGACCGGCAAGCCGACCTGCTCGCCGTGCAAGAGCGGATGGCGCCGAACGTCCCCGAGCGGCTTGCCGATCTCGGCCTCTTTCTGGCCACCCAGCAACAGCGTCTCTCGATCCTCTCGCTCGACCAGGCTGCGCTCCTTCTTCCTCCGGCCGGCGCCGCCGCTCTTCGCTCCGATCGCCCCGCCGACGGCGACGTGACCATCCGCGGGACGAAGTTCCTCTATGCCGCTCGGCCCGTCGGCCGCAGAGCAGTCGTCCTGCTGCGCGCCGCACGGTTCGAGTCCGACGACTGGCGGCCATTCGGCCTCAGCCTGCTGGTCGCCGGGCTGATCGGCGCAGGACTGGCCGCTCTCTTCGCGCTGCTCCTGACCCGGGCGATCGCGCGCCCGGTTGGGCGCGTTGCCGAGGCGGCCCGCAGCCTCGCCGCCGGCGAGCAGCCTGCGCCGATCCCCGCCACCGGGCCCGACGAGGCCGTTGCCCTCGCCAACGCGTTCAACGAGATGGCGGCGGAGCTCGACCGCGCCCGCGCAGCTGAGAAGGCGTTCCTGCTCTCGGTCAGCCACGAGCTGAAGACGCCGCTGACCGCGATCTCCGGTCACGGCGAGGCGATCAGCGAAGGGGTGATCGCACCGGAGGCCGCAGGCGAGGTCATCCTCCGAGAGGCGAAACGGCTCGAGCGGCTCGTCCACGATCTCCTCGACCTCGCCAGGCTGAACCAGCGCACGTTCACCGTCCAATGTCAGCCACTCGACCTCCTCCAGATCGCGCGCGAGGCGGCGATCCGCTATCAAGCCCAGGCAAAGGCACTCGGGGTAGCCATCGAGGTCGCCGGCTCGGCCGAAGCCGCCGCGGTCGGTGACGCCGATCGCCTGCTCCAGGTGCTCTCGAACCTGATCGAGAACGCGCTCCGCTGCACACCCGCCGGCGGCACCGTGACCGTCACAGCCAACCCCGGCACGCTCGCCGTCAGCGACACCGGCCCCGGCCTCGAACCCGACGACCTTCCCCGCGCTTTCGAGCGCTTCTACCTCCACAGTCGCTACGACCGCAACCCCCGCCTGGGCACCGGACTCGGGCTCGCGATCGTCAAGGAGCTAACCGAGGCAATGGGAGGATCGGTCACCCTCGCGAGCCGACCCGGCGAAGGCACGCGATTCACGGTCACGCTCCCCGTCGCCGACGCCACCGCCCTCGAGTCCCCGGCGCCACCGCATCGAGTCCAAGAGCCCAACGTCACTTCATCTGCCACTTGACTCGGCAGGTAGTGCACCCCACACGGCAGCGCCGGACAAAGTCGGCGAAAGAACTGCTTCACCGGAGGTCAGTCCTTTGCTGAGGCTGGGCTCAGGCAGGGGCGGAAGCCAGCCGTCCGCGCTCGCCCAGGCTCCGGGGATCGAGCCGGAGCCCGAGCTCCCGCGCGGCGCTGAGCGCCCGCTCGTACTCCTCGCGGTAGATCCCGCGCGCGATCTCCTCGTACTGCCCGTCCCGGCCGACTTTGCCGGAGACGTAGTACTGGGCCATCAGGTTGACGTAGCAGCCGGTGCCGAGTTCCTCAGCGACCCAGCGGAGGATCGCCTCGGTTTCCTCGAGCAGGCCTGGCATCACGAGATGGCGGAGGATGACGCCCCGACGGGCGAGTCCGTCCTCGTCGAGGACGAGGTCGCCAACCTGCCGGTGCATCTCCGCGATCGTGCGACGGGCCACCTCCGGGTAGTCGGCACGCTTGAGGTAGCGCTTTGCCCGCTCGGCGGTCCAGAGCTTGAAGTCGGGCATGTAGACATCGACGACATCCTCCATCAGCTCGAGGCTGTCCAGGCTGTCGTAGGCCGAGGTGTTGTAGACGATCGGTAGGCGGAGGCCCGCCTCGAGCACGATCGGGACGGCCTCGAGGATCTGAGGGACGACGTGCTCCGGGGTGACCCAGTTGATGTTGTGGCAGCCGATCGCTTGGAGCTCAAGCATCATCTCCGCCAGCCGCTCGGGGCTCACCTGCTCGCCGTTCACGTGCCAGGAGATGTCCCAGTTCTGGCA
>DASTYR010000296.1:0-3798 GCA_035764795.1 Solirubrobacterales bacterium
AGACCGGCGCTTTGAGTATCCGCCCGTTCGAGAGGCATCCCCATGCCCTCTCGACGGCGGTGGGTCAGCGCTTCTCAGCCGAGTGGCCGTCGGCGACGGCCTGGGCGGCCTTCTGGCCGGCGGAGCCGCTTTGCGCACGAACGCCGATAGCCGGGCTGGCCAAAGCAAAGTGAGCGAGGGCACGCTGCGCAATCGGAGCAACGGCCACCTCGGCTCGATTGCGTTCGATGGCCTTGACCGTAGCTGCACCCACCTGCTCTGGGGTTCCGGTTCCCAAGCCAGGTGGGGGCTTGGCGCCGGCCTCGGCGAACATGCCGGCGTCGCGGATGAAGCCGGGCGAGACCAGGGAGACGCCAACGCCCTTGGGGCCGAGATCGGCGCGGAGGCCGAGGGCAAAGCCACGCAGGCCGAACTTGGTCGCGTTGTAGATCGAGGAGCGCGGGCTGGCGGCCTTGCCCGAGAGGGAGGAGACGAAGACGAGGTGACCTGAGCCGCGCTCGACCATCGCCGGATACATCTTCCGTGCCATCAGCATCGGGGCCTCGAGGTTGACGCGCAGGGCGCGTTGCACCTGCTCCGGACTGAAGTCAGCGAGCCAACCTGCTGCGGGCAGGCCGGCGTTGGCAATCAGGACATCGACCCGGCCCGCTTCGGCGGCAAGCCGTTCGGCCGCATCGGGCTCGGCCAGATCGCATGGGAGCACCTGGTGTTCCTCGCCCGGAAGACCGGCCGCGAGCCCCTCCAGTGCCTCGCGCTTGCGAGCGCTCAGCAGGAGGCTCGCGCCGCGCTCGGCGAGGGCGACGGCTATCGCCCGGCCAAGTCCCCCCGTGGCGCCCGTGACGAGGGCGGTGCGGCCGGCAAGATCCATCGCAGGCCGCAAGCTAGCACCCGCCCCGCCGACAGGAATCCGGCGTGCAAGTGCGAAGAGCCACAAAATGTTTGTTTTTTGTGAGCGGCCGCCGGGGCGATCGTCTACACTGCCCCGCGTTCCATACAACCGAAACGCCGAATCCCGCCAGCCAGGAGGCGCCGCGGGAGCGGGGGACCCACGTTTTCGGGGCTAACCCGTCCGACATAGGACGGGGGCGCAGGCTCTTTCAGCGCCAGCCCGACAGCTAACCCCGTAGGCCAACGAAGGAGATCGGTTTGCCTACGAACATTCCAAAGCTCAAGGCAGGGTTGGCTGCGATCGCCGCCCTCGTCGCGCTATCCATGCTTGCCCCGGCCGGCGCTTCCGCCGCCTGCGAAGGCGGCGGAGTGACGCCTGCCGAAGTCGATATGTGCACTCCTACCCCGAAAGCACGGCTGCTAAGCAACGGCATGCTGGTGCCACCGAAGTCGGCACCCGCCCGCGTCAAGCGGGTCATCGCCTACGCCAACAAGATCCGCAACAAGCCCTACATCTACGGCGGCGGCCACGCCCGCTGGGAGGATCGCGGCTATGACTGCTCAGGGGCGGTCAGCTACGCCCTTCGCGGCGGCAAGTTCCTCACCAGCCCGATGCCGTCCGGCCCACTGGCCGGCTGGGGCGCCGCCGGCGCGGGCCGCTGGATCACCGTCTACGCCAACGCGGGCCACGTCTACGCGGTGATCGCCGGTTATCGCTGGGATACCTCGGGCAACACCGACGGCAGCACGGGACCAAGCTGGCACGCGGACCTTCGCACCCCAGCCGGCTTCGTCGCACGGCATCCCGCAGGCTTTTAACGGCCGGTCCTAGTTGGAGGCCTGGCGAACCCGCTTGGCGGGCTCTCGCCAGGCTCTCCTAGGCGTCCCTGAGGCGCGCGGCCTCCTCGACCCCGAGGTAGGGCGCGAGGACGAGCTCAACCAGGTCGGGAAGCAGCTGCTCCAGCTGCTCCGTCCGGCCGGCGCTGATCTCCCTCACAATCAGGGAGACGACGCCGCCGACCAGCGTTTCCTCGGTGACCTCGGGCAGAACGTGGTCCCCCTCGCGGTCGGGCCGCCCCGCCTTGAGGACCTCGACGAAGCGCTGCATGGTGGCGCGGTGGCGGGCGGCGACCTCGCCGCCCGCGGCGACCGGCTCGATCATGCAAAGGCGGGCCAGCTCCGGCTCGCCCGCCAGGAACCGCAGCATCGTCGCCAGCGCGGCGCGCACCTGCTGAGGCCACTCCTCGAAGGAGGAGGAGGCCGTCCTCATCGCCTCGACGATGTGCTCTGCCACCATCTCGTACGTCGCGAGAAAGCAGGCTTCCTTGTCGGCGAAGTGCTCGTAGAAGGTGCGCCGGGAGACCGAGGCCGCCTTGGTGATGTTGGCGACCGTCGTCCCGTTGTAGCCCCGCTCGGCGACGCAATCGACGAGCGCGGTCATGATCCGCTCGCGCTGGTTGCGCTCGATGAACTCCCGCGGCAGGCCGTGGCGGCCGGCCGGCAAACGGGGCGATCCCTCTGCCATGCGCCCCGACCTTAGTGGAGCGGCTGGACCGCGAGCTGATCCTCGGCGGCCTGTGAGTCGAGGTACGGCATCACCGCCACGTAGATCAGTTCGGGAAGGAATTCCTCGCGACGGTCGACCGCGCCGGCTTCGACCTTGGTGAGGAGCATCCGGTAGGTCGCCCCGGCTGCGATTTCCGCGGTCGCTCGGGAGCGACGGCCGGCCTTTCCATGGCGCCGGGGACCCTCTTCGAGCAGGTCGGCGACCCGTTGCACGATCCGATCGCGTCGCTGGAGCCCCTCGGTGCCGGCCCCGTTCACCGCAACGAGCAGAAAGCGGGCCCGAGCCGGGTCCTCGTGAAGGAAGCGCATCATCGCCCAACCGGCCGCCCATATCCGGTCGTGCCAGCCCGCGGTGGCTGCCGCCGCCGGCCCCAGCCGCTCCCAAAACTCAGCCGCCACCTCGTCGTGAAGGCTTAGAAAGCAATCCTCGAGGTCGGCGAAGCAACGGTCGAAGTGCGCGCGGCTCACGTCGGCGCGTCTGCAGATCTCCTGCGCGTCAACCGCATCCAGGCCGCTCTCGCCGACCAGTTCCACGATCGCCAGGGCGATCCGAGCGCGATTCGGGTCGTGGCCGTTGCGCGAGCCGTTCAGCAAAGACAAGACCCTCCGGCCAAGCTCCCCGCACTCGATCGCGCTGCAGCGTTCTTGCCTAAGCCGCCCGCCGCGCCTCGGCTTCTGCCGCAGCCTGACCGGCCGCCGACTGGCCGACGTAGGGCGTCAGCGTCACCTGCAGCATCTCGGGCAGAAGGGCTTCCAGGCCCTCGGGGCGATCGGCAGTCAGGCGTTGGTGGATCAGCCAGGCAAGGCCGCCGGCGATTCCCACCTCGAGCCCCTCCGGCAGTGACGCTCCGCGTGGGTTGAGGGCGCGGCCCTCGCGCAATTTCGCGGCAACGCTCTCGAGCATCGCCTGGTAGCGGGCCAGCGAAGCGCTCCCGGCGGCCTGTGCCTCCACCAAGCAGAGCTTCGCCCGCTCCGGCTCTTTGACCACCATCTCGAGGAGTACCTCGAGACCGGTAGCGATCTGCTGAGGCCATGACAGCTGCGGATCGACGAGGTCGCTGAAAATCTCCCGTGCCGCCTCCACGCTCTCCTCGAAGGCGGCGAGAAAGCAGCTCTCCTTGTCCTCGAAGTGCTCGTAGAACGTGCTGAGTGCGACGCGGGCGGTCTTGGCGATCAGTTCGATCGTCGTCTTCTGGTAGCCACGCTCGGCCACCAGGGTCGCGGTCGCAAGCAGTATGCGCTCGCGCTGGTTCTGGGACACGTAGTCGGGCGGCAGCAGATGGCGCCCCGGCGGCAGCTTGGCGAGCCGTTCCGACAATGAGCGGGGATCGCTCATACCGGCAA
>DASTYR010000297.1:0-2030 GCA_035764795.1 Solirubrobacterales bacterium
TTGCGGGCGACGAGGCCGTCGACCGCGGCGAGCGCGTCCAGATAGGCGAGCTCGGTCTCGGGCTCGTCGAAGCGCTGCCGCGCCAGAGGCTGTCCGACTTTCTGTGTGTCAGGGCAGTCGGTCTCCGAAGTGGATTTTGAATGAAAGCAGTGCTGCACTCCAGTTGTAGGTTTGTTTCCAGCTCTTCTTGGCGTTGATGATCGAGAGGTAGATGAGTTTGCGGGCGGCCTCCTCGGTCGGGAAGTGTCCTCGTGTCTTGATCGTCTTGCGGATCTGGCGGTGCAACGCCTCGATCGTGTTCGTGGTGTAGAGGACGCGGCGTACGTCGGCGGGGAAGGCGAGGAAGGGGATCACGTGCTCCCAGGCGTCGCGCCAGGTCTTGCCGATCATCGGGTAGCGCTCGCCCCAGCTCGCTTCAAAGGCTGCGAGTGCTTCGGCGGCCGCGTCGGCGTCGACGGCGGTGTAGATCGGCTTCAGCTCCTTGGCGACGGCGCGGCGGTGTTTGTCGGGGACGAAGCGCAGCGACTGGCGGATCAGGTGCACGATGCACGTCTGCACCCAGGCCTGCGGGAAGACGGCCTCGATCGCCTCGGCAAAGCCCTTCAGCCCGTCGACGCAGCAGATCAACACGTCGCGGACGCCGCGTTGCTTCAGCTCGCTGAGCACGGCGAGCCAGAATTTGGCTCCCTCGGCTCGTTGGAACCAGAGGCCGAGCACGTCGCGCTCGCCTTCGAGGTTGACGCCGATCGCGACGTAGCAGGCGAGGTTGCGAACGGCGCCGCCGTCTCTGACCTTCACGATCAGCGCGTCCAGGAAGAGGATCGGGTAGACGTCCTCCAGCGGCCGTGCCTGCCACTCGCGCACGTCGTCCAAGACAGCGTCGGTGACCCGAGAGATCAGGTCGTGGCCGACCTCCACCCCGTAGAGCTCACGCAGGTGCGCCTGGATGTCACGGACCGACATCCCGCGGGCGTACATCGCGACGATCTTCTCGTCGAAGCCGTGGAAGCGCCGCTGATGCTTGGGCACGATCTGCGGCTCGAACGAGCCGCCCCGGTCGCGCGGCTGCTCGATCCGCACCGACCCGTGCTCGGTGTGGATCGTCTTCTCGGTAAAGCCGTTGCGTGCGTTGCCGGTGCCGCCCGGCGGCGCCCCGCCGCGTTCGTAGCCGAGGTGATCCGACAGCTCGGCGTCCATCGCCCGCTCGACCAAACGCTTTGTCAGCCGCTGCAGCACCCCGTCCGGGCCAGCGATCTCCTCCGGCGTGCGCGCGCCGGCGAGCAGCTCATCGATCAGCTCGTCCGGAAGCTCCGGCGGCTCGAGCGGATCACGATCAGGGCCGACGTCGATCGCCGGCAGTCTCCTCTCTTCGAACTCGCTAGGCAAAACGGCCTTCCTTTCCGGCCGGCCCGCCGCTCGGGAATCCCGAGCGGCGGACACGACTCAGGTCAGGCCCTGCCTACACAGAGAATCGGACAGACCCGCAGGCGTTGCGCCCAGCGCGTGCGATCCTCGGCCAGCGCTTTACGCAACCGCGTCTTGTCGCGCAGCTGCTGGATCTCCGCCGGGCAGCCACGACTGCGGCAGCATCTCTTTCGCCGGCAACGCGACAAGCCAACGTGCATCGAGCCGGTCGGTCTTCGCGCGCTTGCCCGTGCCTCTGAGCGCCTTGACCTCGCTCGGGTCGGCCAAGCGGACGTCGAAGCCAAGCGCCGCGAGCTCGCGCCAGACCCAGCGCCAACCGGTCGTCGCTTCAATCGCCACCGCCGCGACGCCGCCTTGGAGAGACATCGCCCAGTGGCTGAGCTCCTCGCGGCTGGCGCCGAAGCGCTGCTCGGAGATCTCGCCGCTCTCCGAGTCGAGCACCGCCGCCTGAAAGCTCCGCTTGTGAATATCGATTGCCGCGTACAACATCTCGCTTGGGCCTCCCTTCGTTGCAAAAGTTAGGCCGCGACCGTATCGCGGTCCTTAGAGGCCCCCTTCCTGACATCCACGTCGGGTTCTCGGCAGCCAAGCGGAGGATGAGCTCG
>DASTYR010000298.1:0-2354 GCA_035764795.1 Solirubrobacterales bacterium
GACCGCAACCAAATCCCCCCAGCTCAAAAGCCTTTCCGAGTACATCCAGGAGCGCTTCGACGAGTTCTCGCGCTCGCAGAAAGACGTCGCCCGCTACATCGTCGACCATCTCGACGAGGCTGCCTTCCTCACCGCCGAGGAGCTTGCCCGGAGAGCGAGCACCTCCTCATCGACGGTGGTGCGCTTCTCCCAGGCCCTCGGCTTCGAGGGTTATCCGGAGCTGCAGCAGGCGGCGATCGAGGAGTACCGGACCACCGCGGTGGCCGGCAACGGCAGCGGCGGCAACCTCTTCTCGTTCGACCACTCCGAGCTGGAGGGCTCGCTCAGCGCCGACCACGCCAATCTCGAGGAGACGGCGCGGCAGATGAAGCGCGAGCAGATCGACGGCGCCGTCGCCGCCCTGGCGGAGGCGCAGAGGGTCGTGATCGTCGGGGTCGACCAAATGGCCTTCTTCGCCAGCTACCTGCGCCACCTGCTCAGCCTGCTCGACATCCGCGCCGAGATCGTCGCCAGCACCGGCGGCGAGTCGCTCAAACGGCTCGGTCGCATCGACGAGGAGACGCTGGTCATCGTCATCTCCTCGGGCCGTGCGCATCCCTTGTTGCTACGGGCGATGAAGCTCGCCAACCACCGCCGCGCCCGCACCCTGGCGATCAGCGACGCCTCTTTGTCAGAGGTGGGCGAGCACGCCGAGCAGACGCTCTACTACTCCTCGAACAGCCCCAGCTTCACGCGCTCGAACACCGCGCTGATGGCGCTGGTCCAGGGGCTTGCTCACGGGCTCTACGCTCGCGACGAAGCGGCTCACAAAGACCGCATTCGTGCTTACAAACTGAAGTAGGCGCGGAGCCTCGGTACTACCCCCTCACTCGCAACTCGTCGATGGAGAGTTGGGGAGCTGGCGCCGCAAGGTCTCGGCTCCTCCCGCGCAAAACGTTCGGGGGCAGTACCGAGGCTCCCCTAAGCACGTGCTCGGCTCCACGTAATATCCGGCCTCATGGCTGAGAGGGCGACGTGGAGAGTTAAGACCGGGCTTGCCGAGATGCTGAAAGGCGGGGTGATCATGGACGTGGTCACGCCCGAGCAGGCGCGGATTGCGGAGGAGGCGGGAGCCTGTGCGGTGATGGCGCTGGAGCGTGTTCCGGCTGACATCCGTAGGGATGGTGGGGTCGCCCGCATGTCGGACCCGGCGATGATCAAGGGGATTCAGGACGCGGTGACGATCCCGGTGATGGCGAAGGCGCGAATCGGTCACTTCGCCGAGGCCCAGGTCCTGCAAGCGCTCGAAGTCGACTACGTCGACGAGTCCGAGGTGTTGACCCCGGCCGACGAGCGCAACCACATCGACAAGCTCGCCTTCGAGGTGCCGTTCGTCTGCGGCGCCACCAATCTCGGTGAGGCGCTGCGGCGGATCGGCGAGGGCGCCGCGATGATCCGCTCCAAGGGCGAGGCCGGCACCGGCAACGTCGTCGAGGCGGTCCGCCACATGCGCGAAATCACGGGTGGCATCAAGCGGCTCGCGCAGCTGGGTCCCGAGGAGCTGGCGGCGGCCGCGAAAGAGCATCAGGCGCCGCTCGAGGTCGTCCGCGAGGTTGCCGAGCGCGGTCGCCTGCCGGTGCCGCTCTTCTGCGCCGGCGGCATTGCGACCCCGGCCGACGCGGCGCTGATGATGCAGCTGGGCGCCGAGGGCAACTTCGTCGGCTCGGGCATCTTCAAGAGCACCGACCCGGAGCGGCGAGCGCGGGCCATCGTCGAGGCCACCACCCACTTCGAAGACCCGGAGCGCGTCGCGGCTGCTTCGATCGGGCTCGGCGAGGCGATGCCAGGGCTCGAGATCTCCGAGCTGGCCGCCGCCGACGCGCTCTTGCAGGATCGCGGCGCCTGAGAGCCTGGTGAGCTCCATGCTCTCGATCGGCGTCCTCGCGGTCCAGGGCGGCTTCGAGGCGCACGAGCGGGTGCTGCGCGAGCTCGGTGCAGCAGTACGCCAGGTGCGTAATCCCGAGGAGATGGCGGATCTCGACGGCCTCGTCATTCCCGGCGGCGAGAGCACGACGATGGTCAAGGGCATCGAGGCGGCCGGGCTGGGGCCGGCGATCCACAGTCACCATGACCGCGGAGGGACGGTGCTCGGCACCTGCGCCGGGATGATCGTCTGCGATGACGCCCATCTCGGCCTCCTCGACGCGACGGCGCGTCGAAACGCATTCGGCCGTCAGCTGCAGAGCTTTGAGGCCGACGTCGCGGTCGAGGGAGTCGGTGACGAGCCGCTGCGCGCGGTCTTTATCCGCGCTCCCTGGCTCGAGCGGTGCGGGCCCGACGTCGACGTGCTGGCCTCCTATGAGGGCCACCCGGTC
>DASTYR010000299.1:0-6275 GCA_035764795.1 Solirubrobacterales bacterium
CCCCCCTCCATCCACTCAGCAAAAACCCGCCCCTCAACCTCCGCCGGGTCGTACCTGGTCGCCTCCTCGAGCTTCTTCCGGTCCGCCGCGCTCACCCGCGCGAGTCTAGATAGCCGCTTCCGACTTTGACCACCCTGGAGCGAGGTCAATCTCCGATGCGCTGTGAAAGAGGTGACGGATGTCCCCTCCACGGAGACTCAAGGGACCACGCCGGAACTATCCGGGACGCTGAGCTGCGCGACGGTCTCCGGGGAGGGGACATCCGTCACCGAAACGGCCGCTGCGCAACGGTCTCTGGGGGAGGGGGACCCGGGTCCCTCCCATCCCTAAGCCGTTTCCTCGGCTGGCCCCTGCTCCTCGGCCGGCCCGATGTCCTGCTGCGCCGCCTCGGTAACGAGCGTCGGCCGCCGCCCCTGAGCAATCGTCTCGCGAGTCACCACGCACTTGGTGACGTCGCGCCGCGAAGGCAACTCAAACTGGACGTCGAGCAGCGTCTCCTCGAGGATCGAGCGCAGCCCACGGGCCCCGGTCTCGCGCTCCAACGCTTTGTTGGCGATCGCCTCGAGGCTGTCCTCGGCGAAGACGAGCTCGATGTCATCGAACTCGAAGAAACGCTGGAACTGGCGGGTCAGCGCGTGCTTGGGCTCGGTCAGGATCGTGATCAGGTCGTCGCGGCTGAGCTGGTGGATCGCGGCGACGACCGGCAGGCGGCCGATGAACTCGGGGATGAGGCCGTACTCGATCAGGTCCTCGGGCAGCACCTGCTCGAACCACTCGCCGGTGTCCTTAGTCTCGCGCGAGGAGATCGCGGCGCCGAAGCCGACCCCGCGGTCGCCGACCCGCCGCTCGATCACCTTGTCGAGCTCGGCGAAGGACCCACCGCAGATGAAGAGGATGTTGGTGGTGTCGATCGTCAGGAACTCCTGATGGGGGTGCTTGCGGCCACCCTGCGGCGGCACGGAGGCCGTGGTCCCCTCGAGGATCTTCAGCAGCGCCTGCTGCACGCCTTCTCCGGAGACGTCCCGGGTGATCGACGGGTTGTCGGCTTTGCGCGCGATCTTGTCGATCTCGTCGATGTAGATGATCCCCGTCTCGGCTTTCTTGACGTCGTAGTCGGCCGCCTGGATCAGCTTCAGGAGGATGTTCTCGACGTCCTCCCCGACGTAGCCAGCCTCGGTCAGCGCCGTTGCGTCGGCAATCGCGAAGGGCACGTTGAGGATGCGGGCAAGCGTCTGGGCGAGCAGCGTCTTGCCGCAGCCGGTCGGCCCCAGCAACAGGATGTTCGACTTCTGCAGCTCGACGTCGACGTCCTCGCCCTGTGCGATCTGCACTCGCTTGTAATGGTTGTAAACGGCGACCGAGAGGGCGCGCTTGGCGGCCTCCTGGCCGACCACGTACTCCTGCAGCACCTCATGGATCTCACGCGGTTTGGGCAGGTTCTCCAGCTCGATACCGGGGCCGCCGGGAGACGTCAGCTCCTCATCGATGATCTCGTTGCAGAGGTCGATGCACTCGTCGCAGATGTAGACGCCGGGGCCCGCGATCAGCTTTTTGACCTGGCGCTGCGACTTGCCGCAGAAGCTGCAGAGGAGCTGCTCGTTCGAATCGGTGGGGCGTGCCAGTGAGATCCCCTCCTCGGGGCGGTAGTTGCCTACCGGCGTCGCGGCCCCAAAAGCTTAGAGGGGGCGGCAACCCGGCCATGTCGTGTGGCTCGTTTACTTCAGAACCCTCCTGGTCCCTTCCCGCGGGCGCCGACTTGCGGTCTCCTGGCCCGCTTGCGGGCAGCGGTACGGTGACCGTGATGGCGACCGAGATCCGTGTCGAGCCGATCTCGACGCAGCAGTTCGAGGCGCTGCTGCCGATGATCGCCGCCTACCAGCGCTTCTACGAGGTGCCCGAGAGGGAGATCGATGAGGAGCGCAACAGGAGCTTCTTTAGGCGCTTCGTCGCGCCGAGCGAAGACGGCATGCTGCTCGGCGCCTGGCGGGGCGAGGACCTGGTCGGCTATGCCTGCCTCTACTGGTTCTTCTCCTCGACGCGAGCGGTTGAGACGGTGCTGATGAACGACCTCTACGTCGAGGAGGGGCGCCGGGGCGAAGGCGTCGGCCGGGCACTGATCGACGCGAGCGCGGACGTGGCCCGCGGGCGCGACGCCGACCACCTCGAGTGGCGCACGGCGCCGGGCAACACGACCGCCCAGCGCCTCTACGACTCGACTGGCGCCGAGCGCAGCACCTGGATCGAGTACGAGCTGGAGATCTAGCCCCTAGGCTGCTTCGCCGGTGGCGGGAAGCGATCGATCAGACGCAACAGCGCTTCTGTCTGCGCTCTGCATGACGATCGCGTTCCCTGCGATTCGGCGACGATTTCGTCGGTCCGCCGAGCTTCTTGGGCGAGAAATTCGTCGTTACGACGAAAGAGGGGCCTGGAACGCCTTCTCGCTCGCGTGTTCTGATCTCGGATGAAGACCTTGAAGTCATCCTCGCGGGCCTCGTGCCGGTCGAGCGCGGCAATGACACGGTCCATGACCTCTCCGTTCCGATCCATCGCCTTTTCGTACTTCGCCATCGCAACGTCATGACGGGCAAACGCCTCTTCATGGCGGTCGAACGCCCCCATTAGGCGCTCGAAGGGGCAGCGTGTCGATCGAGCTTCATCTCACGATCGATGCGGTCGAGCTGCTCCAGCCGCGCAGACAATCCCCTTCGCCACATGGCCGGGATTCTTGCGGCCGCGGACACGCATGGGACGCGCCAAACGTTCCCTGGGTGAGGCGCGACGAAGACCGAGGAAAGCGCCGGTCCCGACAGGGGTGAAGCGTCTTGTACTTTTTGCGCGCCGCGCTCTGGGGCGACAACCGTTCCACGCCCGTTCGCAAAAGTTAAGCGGAACCCCTGTCGGGACCGACGCTAGTGATGCTCGATGACGCGGTCGACGAGGTTGTACTCCCTCGCCTCCTCGGCGCTCATGAAGTAGTCGCGCTCGGTGTCTTTGGTCACCTTGTCGAACGGCTGGCCGGTGTGTTTGGCGAGGATCTCGTCGAGGCGACGGCGCACGTCGATGATCTCTTTGGCGTGGATCTCGATGTCGGTCGCCTGACCTTCGAAGCCCGAGGACACCTGGTGGATGAGGATCTTCGAGTTGGGCAGTGACATCCGCTTACCCGCGGCGCCGCCGGCCAGCAGCAGCGCCCCCATGCTCATCGCGATGCCGACGCAGATCGTCTGCACGTCGGGCTTGATGAACTGCATCGTGTCGTAGATCGCCAGGCCGGCGTAAACGGACCCGCCGGGCGAGTTGATGTAGAGGCTGATGTCCTTGTCCGGATCCTCGGACTCCAGGTGGAGGAGCTGAGCGACGATCAGGTTGGCGATGTCCTCGGTCACAGGCGTGCCGAGGAAGACGATCCGCTCGCCGAGCAGGCGCGAGTAGATGTCGAAAGCGCGCTCGCCGCGCGAGGTCTGCTCGACCACCATCGGGACCAGGGGGCTCATGCCCGGGACTCTATAGAAGCCGTCCGGCGGCCTTTGCCTCGTACATCGCCCGGTCCGCCGCCGCCACCAGCTCCTGCTCGCCCGGCCGTCCGTACTCGTCGAAGGCGGCGACGCCGATGCTGATCTGCAGCCGCACCAGGCGGCCCTCGATCGCCAACGCCGACTCATGCAGGACGGCAGCGAGCCGGTCAGCGACCGCCCTTGCCTCGTCCTCGTCGACCTCCGGCAGCAGGACGACGAACTCGTCACCGCCGAAGCGGGCGACGATCGGGTCTGCGTCGCGGGCGACGACGTCCGTAGCACGCAGGTTGTCGCGCAGCGCGCTCGCCACCCAGCAAAGCGCCTTGTCTCCAGCAGCGTGGCCGAGTGTGTCGTTGATCTCCTTGAAGCGATCGATGTCGATCAGCAGCAGCGCCCCACCCTTCCCGTAACGGCGGGTGTAGGCGAGCTGGCGCCGCAGTTCCTCCTCGAAGCGTCGACGGTTGAAGAGGCCGGTGAGCGCGTCGTGCTGGGAAAGGCGCTCCAACTCACGCTCGAGCGCTTTGCGCTCGGTGATGTCGCGAGCGACGGCATAGATCGTCCCCTCCTCGGGGACCGGCTGCGACATCCACTCGAGCCAGTGGACCTCGCCTTCCTTGTCGAAGTACCGATTCTGGAAGTGAATCGTGTTCGTTCCTTGGGCCAGCGCAGCGGCCTCTTCCTCGGTTCGCTCGCGGTCGTCGGGGTGTACGAAGTCGAGGAAGGGTCGGCCGAGCAGGTCCTCCTCGCTGTAGCCGAGGGTTCGCTCGAACGCGGGGTTGACGCGGGTGAAGTAGCCGTTGAAGTCGGCGGTGCAGATCATGTCCTGGGACAGCTCGAAATGGCGGCCGCTCGCCATCTCCAGGGTGCGCAGACTTGTCGCGAAATGGCCAGTGAGACCGCCGACGAAGAGGAAGACGAGCCCCCGGTTGGCATAGCCCAGCGCAGACGAGGGGGCATCGACGAGCAGCGTGCTCGCGGACGACAGCGCAAAGGCGATCACTCCGGCGAACAGACCTCCCCGCGTGCCGATCGAGATGGCGACGAGCACGACCGGGATCACGTACAGGAAGCTGATTGCGTCGGCGAGCGTCCCAACGGTCACCCGGGCCAGGAAGACCGCCGCGAAAAGCATCGCCGAGACCGCGACGGCGAGGCGTCGGCGCTCGATGAGGGCCGACGCAAGTGCCGACGCCGACGGGATCCAGTCGTCGGGTCGGGTGCTCCGCGAAATGTATCCCGGTACCGGCACGTCCTTCTCTCTACCTACTTTTCGGCAGGACGACGGCCAACCATGAGCCTGCAATCGGACGTGCGGCTATGGCGGAGAGTGGCCCCGGCCGCGACGGACTACGACTCGGTACCGGGCGTCCAGAGCTCGCCCGCGGGCTCGCGCTCCTTCTCCGGCGTCCAGATCTTCTCGCGCGCCTCGGCCTGCTCGAGGGGGATCGGCTTCGCCGAGGCGGCAACCAGGTCGATCGCCTTGCGGAAGCGAATGTCCTCACGGACCATCGCGTCGCGGCCGCTCTCGCGCAACCGCTTCAGCAGCTTCTCTGCCGTGGTGCGCTCGTGCTCGGCCGGATGCTCGAGCGCCTCCAGCATCTCCTCCTCGCTTGCCTCGATTCCCTCCTCCTCGGCGATCGCCGCCAAGACGGCCTCGCGCCGCAGCTCGTGCTCGGCGTCGGGACGCGACTCCTCCAGGACCTGCTCGCGGGTCGTGCCCTGCATCTGCAGGTAGGCGTCTGGGCTCATGCCGCGGGCGGCGAGCTGGCGCTCTATCCGCTCCCAGCGCTCGCCGGCGCGGGCGGTGACTAGGTCGTCGGACAGCTCGACCGTCGCCGCGTCGGCGGCAGCATCGATCGCGGCGATCCGGAAGTCCTGCTCGCTGCGCTCGTCCATCGCCTTGGCCACGCGCTCGCGGATATCGCTGCGCAACTCCTCGAGCGTGTCGAACTCGGAGGCCTCGCTGGCGAAATCGTCGTCGAGCTCGGGCAGGACCTTTTCGCGCACCTCTTTCACGTCGACCGTGAAGACCGCGTCTCGGCCGGCGAGCTGCTCGGCCCGGTAGTCCTCGGGGAAACTCACCTCGACCTTGCGCGTCTCGCCGCCGCTGACCCCGATCAGCTGCTCCTCGAAGCCCTCGATCAGCTGGCCGCCGCCAAGCTCCAAGAGGTAGTCGCTTGCCGTGCCGCCCTCGAAGGCCTTGTCGTCGACGAGGCCCTCGAAGTCGATCAGCAGCACGTCGCCCTCTGCCGCGGCGCGCTCGACCGGCTCGAGTCGGGCGAAGCTCTCGCGCAGCCGCTCGATCTCCCGATCGACGATCTCCTGCGGCGGCTCCGGCTCTGCCCGCCCCACCTCCAAACCCTTGTACTCGCCCAACTTCGCCTTCGGCCGCACGCCGATCTCGAACTTGAAGCCGAGCGGCTCGTCTTCGTCCTGCGGGGCAGAGACGATCTCGATGCTCGGATCGCCGATCGGCGCGATCTGCGCAGCGAGCAGCGCGCGCTCGTACCAGTCGGGAAGCGACTCGCGCAGCGCCTCCTCGAAGACGGCGCCGAAGCCAAGCCGCTGCACGACGAGCGAAGGGGGCGCCTTGCCCTTGCGGAAGCCCGGCAGGCGCATCTCCCGCGCCAGCGCACGGGCGGCACGCCCAATGCCGCGCTTGACATCCTCGGCCGGCACCTCGACATCGACGCGGACGCGGGACCCGGGCAGCTCTGAGACGGTGGTCTGCACGGCGGCGGACCCTAGAGCAATCTGGTC
>DASTYR010000300.1:0-3278 GCA_035764795.1 Solirubrobacterales bacterium
CGCGACACCGGCCGCGTCCTCTGCGAGGCCAAGGTCCTCTACCGCGGCCGCCGCCAAGCAACCGCAGAGGCGAACCTCACCGCCGCCGAGAGCGGCAAGCTGCTCGCCCACGCGGTCGCCACCTGCATGATTCTCGGTGAGGCATAGCAGATATGAGATAAGTACATATCCGCTATTATTCAAGCATGAAAACGCCTGGAACTCTCCTGCGCGAAGCTCGCGAACGTCACGGAGTCAGCCAGAAGCAGCTGGCCATGCGGGCGAACACGACTCAATCGGCGATCTCGCGAATCGAGCGCGACCGCATATCGCCCTCTGTCGAGACGCTGCGCGAGCTGCTCTACCTGCTCGGCGAGGATCTGACGTTGGGAGCCGAGCGGCGGGACTTCGGGATCGACCGCACGCTGAATGCGGAGCGCTTGAAGCTCTCCCCGTCGGAGCGCGTCGAGTATGGCCTGGCGATGGCGGAGCAGTTGATCGCGATCAGCCCCAACGTCCGCTCGGAAGCGACATGACCCCCGACGCTTTGCCTCCTCGCCCACCCGACCTGCGCGCGCTGCTGACGCCGCTCGTCCGCCGTGGGGTCGACTTCGTGATGATCGGCGGCCTCGCGGGACAGGCCCATGGCTCAAGCTATCCGAGCTACGACCTGGACGTCGTGTACGCCCGCAATCCCGCCAACATCGAGCGGCTGGTGGCGGCTTTGCGGGAGATCGACGTCCGGCTTCGCGGGGCGCCGTCCGACCTGCCGTTCCTCCTGGACGCGAAGACCATCGAAAACGGCTCGAACTTCACCCTTGTCACCCCTTACGGCGACTTCGACGTCCTCGGGCATGCCGATGGAATGCCCGATTACGACAACCTGAAGGCGGCGGCCCCTGTGCGCGAGATCCTCGGCCTCGAGATCAACGTCGCATCGATCGATCATTTGATTGCGATGAAGCGGGCCTCGAACAGGCCGAAGGATCGAGTGATGGTCGAGGAGTACATCGTCCTCGCCGACGAGCAGAGAAAGGCAGCTGAAGGAGGCGGAGCGTAGGCGGCTGTCAGCCGGCCAGCTCGCGCGCCAGCTCGACCAAGAGCCGCACGCCGAAGCCGCTGGCGTCGTTGCCGGTGTACTCGCGACCGACGTCCCAGGCGGTGCCGGCGATGTCGATGTGCGCCCACGGGGTGTCGCCGACGAATTCCTCGAGGAAGGAGCCGGCGTAGATCGTCCCGGCCTTGCGCTTCGAGGCGGTGTTGGAGAGGTCCGCCACGGTGCCCTTGAAGAGCTCCTTGTACTCGGGGTGCAGGGGCAGTCGCCAGACCAGCTCGCCGCTCGTCTGCCCGGCCTGCTCGAGCTGCCCGGCCAGCGCGTCGTCGTTGGACATCAGCCCCGCGTAGGTCGAGCCGAGGGCGATCAGGACGGCGCCGGTGAGGGTCGCCAGGTCGACTATCCGCTCGGCGCCGAGCTCGACCGCGTAGGTGAGGGCGTCGGCGAGGATCAGGCGGCCCTCGGCGTCGGTGTTGTTGACCTCGACCGTCTTGCCGTTGTACTGAGTGATCACGTCGCCCGGCTTGATCGCGTTGCCTGACGGCATGTTCTCGGTGGAGGGCACGATCGCGATCAGCTCGAGCGGGAGCGCCAGCTCGGCGATCGCGGCGACGGCCTCGAGCACCGCCGCCGCCCCCGACATGTCCATCTTCATCTCCTGCATGCCGGCCGAGGGCTTGAGCGAGATGCCGCCGGTGTCGAAGGTGACGCCCTTGCCGACCAAGCCCAGCGTCGGCCCCGAACCGCCACCCGAGTAGCGCAGGACGATCAGCCGCGGGTCCTCGTCGGCACCCTGGCTGACCGCGACGAGGCCGCCCATTCCCTTCGCGGCGATCTCGTCGCGTCCGAGGACCTCGACGCTAAGGGCCTCGCCGGCAGCGGCGATCGCCTCGGCGCGCTCGGCCAGATAGGAAGGGGTGGCGACGTTCGACGGAAGGCTCTGCAGGTCGCGAGCGCGGTTCTGGGCCTCGGCACAGACCCGCGCGGCCTCAGCGGCGTCGGCGAGGCTTTCCTCGCCCAGCAGGGTCAGAGAGGCGATCTTGGTGGACGAGGAGTCGTCGGATTCCTTGCTCAGGAAACGGTCGAAGCGGTACTCGCCGAGCACCGTCCCCTCCACGAGGGCCGCCGCCACCAGCTCGGCCTCGCCTGCGTCGGGAACTGCCCAGACGATTTCGCCGCTGTCGAGTCGCCCCGCCTCCTTTGCCGCCAGCGCCGCCGCCACCCGAGCCCGCTCGGGCTCCATCTCGTCGCGCTTGCCGAGGCCGACGACGAGCGCGCGGCCCGGCCGTTCGGGATGGAGGACGGAGAGCTTCTTGTAACCGCCCTTGGCGTCGCTCGCCCCCGGGGCGTCGCTCAGCGCCTGCGGCAGCTCCTCTTCCTCGAAGAGACCGAGCACCAGAAGGTCGGCATCGACCTGCTCGGGCGCCTCCTGTCGAACCTCGACTCGCACCGGCGCGAGTCTATGCGGTTGATCACGCCGCGCCCTGGGTGGCAGGCGCTATCTTCCTGGCAGGGCCTTGCGGCCCGTCCGAGCCGAGACCCGGCATAAACCAAGACAGAAAGGCCGCCAGATGCCCAGCACCGTCGTCCTCGGAACCGCACGTACGCCCTTCGGCAAGATGGGTGGAACCCTCTCCTCCCTCGACGCCACCGACCTCGGCGCGCACGCGATCGAGAACGCTCTGCAGCGCTCCAACGTCGACCCCGAGCAGGTCGACCAGGTCGTCTTCGGCCAGGTCCTGCAGGCCGGTCAGGGGCAGATCCCCTCGCGCCAGGCCCAGATCAAGGCCGGCATCCCCAAGGAGGTGCCCTCGGAGACGATCAACAAGGTCTGCGCGTCGGGCATGCGCTCGCTCGGCCTCGCCGACCTGGCGATCCGCGCCGGCGACGCCGACGTCGCCGTCACCGGCGGCATGGAGTCGATGAGCAACGCCCCGTACCTGCTGCCCGGCGCCCGCTTCGGCTTCCGCATGGGTGACGTCAACGCGATCGACGCGATGACGCACGACGGCCTCACCAACCCCTTCACCGAGAAGCAGATGATCAACGAGGCCAGTGAGGTCTCCAACGAGCTCGAGATCACCCGCGCCGACATGGACAAATTCGCCGAGCGCTCCCACCGCCTCGCCGCCGAGGCGACCGACGCCGGCC
Source organism: Solirubrobacterales bacterium (assembly GCA_035764795.1). GTDB lineage: Bacteria > Actinomycetota > Thermoleophilia > Solirubrobacterales > 70-9 > VRUE01. The sequence goes on from DASTYR010000300.1 coordinate 3,185, forward strand.
GCCTCGCCGAGGAGATCTGCGGCGTCACCGTCAAGTCACGCAAGGGCGCGAACACGGTCGAGACCGACGAGGCGATCCGCGCCGACACGACGCT
>DASTYR010000301.1:0-6637 GCA_035764795.1 Solirubrobacterales bacterium
GCGATCCCGCTGCTCTTCGGGGCCGCCACCGTCAACGCCTCGCGCGGGGTCGTCTCGATCGCCGCCGACTGGCTGGCGATCGACGCCCTGGCGCTGACCGTCTGCGCGATGATGGGCCTGGCGCTCGGGGTCGATTACGCGCTGCTGATGGTCTCGCGCTTCCGCGAGGAGCTGGCGGCGGGAGCGGCGCCGCCCGAGGCGGCGAGGATGACCCGTCACACCGCCGGGCGCACCACCGCCTTCGCCGGCTCGACGCTGTTCCTGGCGATGCTGGCGACGCTGGCCTTGATGCCCGGCACGCTGCTGCTCTCGCTGGCCGGCGCGGCGATCGTCGTGACCGCGATCAGCGTCCTCGTCGCCGCGCTCGTCGGGCCGGCGCTGCTGGTGCTGATCGGCGAGAACGTCAACCGTTGGCGTCTCGGCGGCAACCGCGAGGGAACCCGCTTGATGGCGATGGTCGGCGCGGCGCTGAGCCGGCCGCGCCTGGCGGCGCTGCTGATCGGCGCCGCCGTGCTGCTGCTGGCCGCCCCTGCCCTTGCCATCAAGACCGGGCCGCTGAGCGCCGAGCAGCTGCCCACGTCGAGCTCCGCCCGCCAGGATGCCGAACGGATCGCTCGTGTGGCCGGCCCGGGCTGGGACGCCCCCTTCGTCGTCGTGACGGCGGTTGAGCGGGGACAGATCACCGACGAGCGGCGCCTGCTGGCGCTCTCGCGCTGGCAACGGCGGATTGCCGCCGACCCAGGTGTGCAGGCGGTGATCGGGCCGGGGCAGGTGAAGCGCCGGGTCGAGCCGCTGCAAGAAGGCGGCAGGGATCTGCTGGCCGGGCGCGGTGAAGCCGATCCACAGCGCTTCCAGCGGCTCGGCGAGCGGCTGGGCGGTGCCGCCGGCGGAGTGAGGCAGCTGCGCAGCGGGATCGAGAAGGCCAGTCACGGCGCCGGCTTGCTCGCCACCGGCTCCGGGCGGGCCGGGGCCGGGGCCGAAGAGATCGAAGGCGGCCTGGCAAGGGCGGCCGACGGGGCCGAACGGGCCGCCGGTGCGCTCGACCGGCTCGCCGACGGCAGCGGCAAGCTCGCCGAAGGGCAGCGGCAGGCGCAGCTGGGGGCGCTCTCCGTCGAAGGCAACGCGAGCGAACTGCTGAGCCGAGTGCGCGATCGGGCGCTCGAGCAGGCGCGCGAGCTGCGCGCCGAGCTGCGCCAGCGGGCCGCCGCCGACCCCAGCCTGGCCGAGCAGGCCCGCGAGGCGGAGCGGTTGGTCGAAAGCCTGGCGATCGCCCGCAACGACGCGCAGCGGGTCCACAGCCTCTCCTCGCAGCTGCGCAAAGGGCAGGCGCGCCTGGCCGACGGTGGCGCCCGCCTTCACCGGGGAGCGAGGCGGCTGGCCAACGCTGCCGGCGGCCTGCCCGAGGGACTCGAGCGGCTGCGCGGCGGCAGCGCCCGCCTGGTCGAGGGCCTGGCGCAACTGCGCGGTGGCGCCGACACGCTCGAACAGCGCCTGGCGGAAGGGTTCCAGCGGTCGCAGCCGTTGCAGACGGGCCTGCGCCGCGCCAGCGTGCGCGTCTCGGTCAGCGCCGACCGCTTCGAGCGGCGGGTCGATCGCCTGCGGCGTTCCTCCCCCCGGATCTTCGACTCCGGATATTTCGTGCTGTCCGCGCTCGAGGGGGCTCCGACCGAGGAGCGGGAGCGGATCTCAGAGCTGATCGACCTGCCGCGGGGCGGTCAGGCCGCGCAGATGATCGTCATCCCCCGCTACACCTTCAACACCGCCGGTTCGATCGCGCTGAACGAGCGCCTCAAGGAGGATGCCGACGCGCTGGCGGCGGACGCCGACGCGAGCACCGGCGTCACCGGCAGCGCCGCCGAGCTGATCGACTACACGGTCGCGATCGAGGATCGGATCCCGGCGCTGGTCGCGGTGATATCGATCGCCACCTTCCTGATGATGGTGATCGTCCTGCGGGCGATCCCCCTGGCGGCGATCGCGGTCTTGCTCAACCTGCTCACGGTTGCCGTCGCCTTCGGCGTCCTCACCCTCCTCTTCGAGGTGCCCGAGGGTTGGCCGCTCGGCGGTCGCACCTACGTCGACGCGATTGGCGCCGCTGGGATCTTCGGCATCGTCTTCGGCCTCTCGATCGACTACGCCGTCTTCCTCCTGATGCGGATGCGCGAGCACCACGAGAACGGCGCGTCGAACGAGGAGGCGATCGGCTTCGGGCTCGAGCACACGGCGCGGGTGATCACCGGTGCCGCCGCGATCATGACCGCGGTCTTCGTCGTTTTCGCCGGGGCGCCCCTTGCCACCGTCAGCCAGCTAGGCGTCGGGCTCACCGTCGCCGTCCTGCTCGACGCGACCGTGATCCGCATCGTCCTGCTGCCGGCGCTGATGCTCCTCTTCGGCGAGCGGGTCTGGTGGTTGCCGTCGTGGCTGGAGCGATCCCTGCCGCGGATCGATCTTCACGGCTCCCGCGCGGGTTAGTAAATCTGAGGTTCATATGAACCTGTGTATTTTTGTGTCTGCCGTCCGGCGGGGGAACTCGGAGAGAAGGAGCGAGCAAGTGGGAAGCCTGGGAGGAAAGTCGTGGTTCAAGCTCGGCCTGGCGGTGCTGCTCACGCTGCTCGTAGCCGTCCCGATCGCCGCGGCGATCGAAGCCGACCCCCCCAGGGAGGAATACGTCGCCGAGGTGGAGCCGATCTGCAAGGCGAACACCGAAGCGAACTCGCGCATCCTCAAGGGCGTCAAGGAACAGGTCAAACAGGGGAAGCTGGCAGCGGCCGGACGGCGCTTCGTGCGGGCCGCGACGGCGCTGGGCAAATCGATCCGCCAGATCGCCGCGGTGCCGAAGCCGAGCGCGGATGCCGCCAAGCTCGAAAAATGGGTCGGCTACCTGAAACAGGAGAAGACCTACCTGCAGAAGATCGGCAAGGCGCTGAAGGCCGGCAACAAATTCCAGGCGCAGAAGTACGCGGTTCAGCTCAACCGCAACAACAATCGCGCCAACAACACGGTGATCAGCTTCGGCTTCAACCATTGCCGGATCGATTCCTCAAAGTTCCTCTAGGCCGATGCGGAAGCGGCTGATCGCGGCCGGGCTCGCGACCATCGTCGCCGCAGCGACGCTCACCGCGAGCGCGAGCGGTCAGGCCGACCTCGTGCAGGACGGCAACTTGCTCGTCTCTTTCGACGGTGCCATCTCGCCAAAGGCACTTCCTCGTGCTCAGACGGCGCCCGTCGCCGTCAAGGTCGAGACCGCGATCAGGGCGACGGACGGGTCGGACCCGCCGCCGCAGCTGCGCTCGATCACGATCGGCATCAACCGCCAGGGGAAGATCTTCGATCGCGGTCTGCCGACCTGCCGCGTGCGTGAAATTCAGCCGACCACGATCGCGGCAGCTCGGCGGATCTGCGGCGGAGCAATCGTTGGCAACGGGAACGTGGGGGTCCGGGTGCATCTCCCCAATCAGCCGCCATTCACGTTCAAAGGCCCCCTGCTCGTCTTCAACGCCGAGCGTGCCGGCGGTAAGCGCCAGCTGCTGGCGCAGGTCTACGGAACGCGACCGCCGTCGGCCTTTGTTCTGCGCTTCACGATCGATCGCCGCAAAGGCACGTTTGGCACGCAGATCAGGACCGTTCTCCCCCAAGCCGCACGCCGATGGGCCTACCTCACCCACTTTCAGATGCGACTGAAGCGGACCTACACCTTCCGAGGCAAGCGACACAGCTATGTCAACGCCGCCTGTGCAGCCCCGGCTGGATTCCCAGGTGCCGTCTACCCCTTCGCGAGGGCCAACTTTGAGTTTGCCGGCGGGCGGCGGATCGACTCGACGCTGCTGCGCGACTGCAAGGTCCGCCCCTGACGGCTGCAGGACGGCAGCCCCTCAGGCCAATTCGGCGATCGCGGCATCCCAAGCGTCGGGGACCTCGGCCTCGCGGCCTTCCGTGTGGAGCTGGGCGCAGCGGCTGATCAAGTCTGCGAGGACGGCCACGGCGGCGGTGTCTCCGGTCTGAGCCAGTCGCTCGATGCCGAGGGCGTAGAGGTAGTCGCCAGCCAGCAGGGCCAGGTCGGCGTCGTGGCCCGCCAGCAGGCGCGGCTCGCCGTAGTGCAGCAAGTAGCCCTCCCGCACCGCCTCGATGACCAAGGCATGGCGATCCTGTGGCGCGAACCCGTCCGCCTCGGTCGGATCGACCACGTGGGGCGATATCGGCGTCTGCTCCTGGCGCAGCTGGGACGCGAGCTCCAGCAGGGTGTTCATCCAAGGGCCTCCCGCAGCGACTCCCCCGCCGCCTCCAGGGTGCGGTCGATCGTCTCCTCGTCGTGGGCCAGGGAGACGAACCAGGCCTCGAACTGCGAGGGGGGCGGGTAGACGCCGCGCGCCAGCAACGCCCGGCAGAAACGGGCGTGCGCCTCGAGGTCGCAAGCGGAAGCGCCGGCGAAGTCGCGGACCGGCTCGGCGCTGAAGAAGAGGGTCAGCAGGCCGGGGACGGCAGAGACCTGCAGCGGCCGGCCGGCCGCGAGCTCGCGCATCCCCGCGGCGAGGCGGTCCGTGAGGGCGCCAAGTCGCTCGTAGGCGTCGTCGTCGAGCCGGCGCAGCGTCGCCAAACCGGCCGCGACCGCCAGCGGGTTGCCCGAGAGCGTGCCTGCCTGGTAGACGTCGCCTGCCGGCGCCAGCCTCTCCATCGCCTCGCGCGGCCCGCCGAAGGCGGCCGCCGGCAGGCCGCCGCCGAGCACCTTGCCGAGCACGGTCAGGTCGGGCTCGACGCCGTAGAGCTCCTGGGCTCCGCTGCGGGAGACGCGGAAGCCGGTGATCACCTCGTCGAAGATCAAGAGCGTGCCGGCATCGCGCGTAGCCGTGCGGAGGAAGTCGAGGAAGCCATCCCGCGGAGGGACCACCCCCATGTTGGCGGCAACCGGCTCGGCGATCAGCGCGGCGACCTCGTGCTCGGCGAGCGCTCGCGAGACCGCCTCGCGGTCGTTCCAGGGGATGACGACGGTCCCGGCAGCCTGCGCGGCGGTGACGCCGGGGCTGGCAGGAACGGCGAGCGTCGCCAAACCGGAGCCGGCGTCGGCCAGCAATCCGTCGGAGTGGCCGTGGTAGGCGCCGGCGAACTTGACGACGGTCTCGCGGCCGCTGATCGCGCGGGCGAGCCGCACCGCCCCCATCGCCGCCTCCGTCCCCGAGCTCGTCATCCGCAGCATCTCGACCGAGGGGATGCGGGCGGCCACCTCTTCGGCAAGCTCGACCTCGGCTGCCGTCGCAGCTCCGTAGCTGGTGCCTCGCGCCGCCGCCTCGTTCACTGCCGCGACGATTGCCGGCTCGGCGTGACCGAGGATCAGCGGCCCCCACGAGCTCACCCAGTCGAGGTAGCGGTTGCCGTCGACATCGACCAGCTCACACCCCTCCCCACGCTCGACGAAGATCGGATCGCGTCCGATCTGCCGCATCGCCCGCACGGGAGAGTTCACTCCGCCGGGCAGGACCTTCAGCGCGCGGCGGTAGAGCTCCGCCGCGCGCTCGTCACTAGGAATGCTCAGCCTCCCAGGCGGCGTACTCGTCGGTGAAGTAGTGAAGGCGAATCTTCTTGTACTCGGTCGAGGAGTAGAGGGTGGCGCGGTCGTCGGGGCCCATCCCGCACTCGGCGGCGATCGAGTCGAGGATCGCGTCGCACTCCTGCTTGGAACGGCCGTGGGCCATCGTGAAGACGCTGTAGGGCCAGTCCTCGTAGGTGGGTCGCTGGTAACAGTGGGAGATGCCGCGGAAGGCGGCCATGCGGCGACCGACCTCGAGGATGTCCTCCTCGGGCACCTTCCAGACCCCCATCCCGTTCGCCGAGAAGCCGGCGCGGCGGTGAAAGAGGATCGCCGCCACGCGCCGCAGCAGCTTGCGATCGACCATGCCCTGCAGGTGGTCGAGGAGGGCCTCGGTGGAAAGGCCCAGCTCGGCGGCCGCCTCGTCGTAGGGCCGCTCGACCGCCGCCATCGGTCCCTGCAGGGCGCGGATGACGGCGACGTCGCGCTCGTCGTAGGGCTGCGGCTCGAGCTCGCGCGGAGGCGCCGCCTCAACCGCGGCGGCTAGCGCGTCGGTGCCCTTCTCCATCTCCAGGTTCATGTTGATCTTGAACAGGGTCAGGGTCGGCAGCTGGCGCATCGACTCGGCTCCGGTCTCGCGCATCAGCGCCTCCAGCGTCCCTTCCATTCCGAGCTCGGAGTCGGGCGGGACGGCGATCGTGAACCAGAGGTTGAAGTCGTGCGTGCGCAGGTAGTTGTGCGAGACGCCGGGGTGGGCGTTGACGGCGGCGGCGGCGCGCTGCGGGTTCTCCGCGTCGACTTTGGCGGCGACCAGCATCGACTCGTAGCCGAGTGCCCGCGTGTCGAAGATCGGCGTGATCTCACGGATGATTCGGCCCTCGAGCAGCCGCTGGGTGCGGGCGAGGACATCGTCGAGCTCGAGCTCGGCCTCGGAGGCGACCAGCGCGAAGGGCTCGGGGTCGAGCGGGAAGCTCGACTGCATCAGGTTCATGATCCGGCGGTCGACGTCGTCGAGCGGGATTGCGGCGCCGCCCTTGCGGGAGCGCAGCTTCAGCCGCGCGCGGCTCTGGGCTTCCTCGCCCTCGGCGGCGCTCGCCTGCTCCTCGGTCTCGGTCA
>DASTYR010000302.1:0-6936 GCA_035764795.1 Solirubrobacterales bacterium
CAGCTCGCGCAGCTGCTCGTTCTCCTGCAGTGCCGCCTGACCGGCCACCGCCAGCCTTCGCTCGGCGGCGAGTTCGTCGCGCAGGCGGTCGTTCTCGCCGCGGGCCTCGAAAGTCTCGTCGAACCAGCCGACCAGGTCGCGGGCCGGCTTCAGGGCGCGGTCAGCGACGCCCTGGAGTGGGGCGAAGACGGCGCCGATGCCCTGCTGGACACCGCCCGGGCTCTGCCCGTAGGTGACCGTGAGCAGCAGGAAGGAGCCGACTATGAGAAGTGCGAGGACCGCCCTACGGCGGCGTACCTGTTTCCGATACACGACGGTGACCTAAGTTCGGGAAGTTGGCAGGGCGGCCCTCACGCAACACGGGCCACCCCCGAGTTCATCTTGCTGGCGCGGTGGATCGCCTCGAACTCCTCCAGCGAGACACCGGAGCCGACGGCCACGCACGTCAACGGCGACTCTGCCAGCTGGCAAGGCATCTCGCACTCGTCGCGCAGTCGCTGTTCGAGTCCTTGCAGGAGGGCGCCGCCCCCTGCCAGGGTTATCCCCCTGTCCATGATGTCTCCCGCCAGCTCAGGGGGCGTGCGGTCGAGCGTGTCCTTGACCGCCTCGACGATGTGGCCGACTGGCTCGTCGAGCGCCTCCCGCACCTCGGCGGAGCCCAGCGTGATCGTCTTCGGCAGGCCGGAGACGAGGTCGCGACCACGGATCTCGACCTCGACCTCCTCGGGCAGCGGCGAGGCCGAGCCCGCCTCGAGCTTCACTTCCTCGGCGGTTTGGGTGCCGATCGCCAGTTTGTAGTGGTGTTTGCAGTGGTTGACGATCGCCTCGTCGAGCTCGTCGCCGCCGACTCGGATCGACTGCGAGACGACGATGCCGCCGAGCGAGATCACCGCCACCTCGGTGGTGCCGCCGCCGACGTCGACGATCAGCGAACCGGTCGGCTCGGCGACCGGCAGGCCGGCGCCGATCGCCGCTGCCATCGGCTCCTCGATCAGGTAGGCCTGACTGGCGCCGGCCGAGAGACACGCCTCCTCGACCGCCCGCTTCTCGACGCCCGTCACTCCAGACGGAACGCAGACGACGACGCGCGGGTGGGCGAAACGGTTGGAGTGGACCCGCTTGATGAAGTGACGCAGCATCTGCTCGGCGACGTCGAAGTCGGCGATGACTCCGTCCTTGAGGGGCCTGATCGCGGTGATCGTTCCCGGCGTGCGGCCGAGCATCCGCTTCGCTTCGGCGCCGACCGCGTGGACCTGGCCGTTGCGGGAATCGATTGCGACAACGGAGGGCTCGGAGAGAACGATGCCGCGCCCGCGCACGTAGACGAGGGTGTTGGCGGTGCCGAGATCGACCGCCATGTCGCGGCCGCCTAACCGGGTGAAATAACTGAAGAGACCCATCCGTGATCGTCGAGAAACCGGCCGCAATCATCCCAAACGGCGCAAGGGAGCCGGGCAGGATCTTTCAGCGGCGCTCGAACAACTCCGGCGCAAGCTCAATCAGCAGCCCAACCGGAAGTCCCACGACGTTGGAGACACTGCCCTCCAACCGCTCGACCAGAGTCGATCCCAGCGTCTGAATCGCGTACCCCCCCGAACGCCCCCTCCACTCGCCGAACTCGACGTACCGCTCCTTCTCCGCCTCACTTAAATCCTTGAAGACGACGGTGCTCTTTTCGAGCCCACTCCGCTCCTCCCCGTGGCAGAGGACGACGAGCCCACTGAGCACTTCGTGCGGCCTGCCGGACATGCGATCCAGGTACTCCCTCGCCTCTCGCTCATCGGCAGGCTTCCCGAGCGCCTTCCCGTCCAGGACGACATCGGTGTCGCAAGCGACGACGATCCCATCGCGTTCCACCGCGCCGGCCTTGCGCCGAGCGTTCTCCACGACCTCGTGCTCAGGGTCTCCCCCGCTCAGCTCCTCGACCCCGGGCACGATCACCTCAAACTCCACTCCCAGCTTCCCGAGAATCTCCCGCCTCTGAGGCGACCCGGATGCCAGCACCACCTTCATGGGGCCGGGATATGGGTGGGGGCGGAACGTCTTGTACTTTTTCCGTGACAGGGTTCGCGGACAACCACAGCGTGTCTTCGGAAAAGTTAAGTGGAGTCCCCACCCATATCCCGGCCCTAAGAGAGCTCGGGGAACCAGATGCCGATCTCACGCTCGGCGGACTCGTCGGAATCCGAGCCGTGGACCATGTTGTAGGTGACCTCGAGCGCGTAGTCGCCGCGGATCGAGCCCGGCGCCGCCTCGACCGGGTTGGTGGCGCCGATCGTCTGCCGCGCTGCCGCAACCGCTTCGGTCCCCTCGAGCACCGCCGCGACCAGCGTGCCGCCGGTGATGAACTCGACCAGCTCGCCGAAAAAGGGCTTGTCCGTGTGCTCGGCGTAGTGCTCGTTGGCGATCTTCTCGTCCGCCCGCATCGACTTCAGCGCGGCGATCCGCAGCCCCTTGCGCTCGAAACGGGCCAGGACCTCGCCGGTGAGGGCGCGCTCGAATGCGTCAGGCTTGACGAGGATCAGGGTCCGGCTCACGGCTGGGGCTCCTTTGCGGTCGTTTCGGTTTCGAGGTTTCTTGGCGGGGCCCCGCGGCCGCTTTGCGGCGGCGTGGCTGTTGGCCACCCCGCAGCGGCGTCTCGCAGTGGGGGCAGAGCGCCCAGCGGGCGTCGACCGGCTTGCCACAGCTCGAGCAGGGGTCCTTCAGATGCCGCTCGCATTGAGGACACCGCAGGTAGGACTTCTCGATCGGATAGCCGCAGCCCTGACAGGTCAGCTCTTCGAGCTGGCGCACGCGCAGCTCAGCCGCCTTGATCTCGAGCTCGCGCTCGTGGGCGTCCTCGAGGAACTCGGGCGGACGGACGATCGCGTAGACGGCGGTGCCCAGGTACGGGATAAAGGAGGCGAGCGTCGCGCAACCGACCAGGAACGGGTCGGAGATGCGGCGCTTGGCGTCGAGGTACGTGTAGACGATCAGCGCCAGCCATACGACCACCAGCATGAGGACGAGGAGGTTGACGACCAGGTTGAGGCCGTCGTTGCTGATGCCGAAGATCGCTAGTGCCATTGGTAAGGGTCCCCCGGGGGCGGGGCAGTCTACTTCGCCGGGCTAGAGGAAAAGCCTGCCGAACAGGTAGCCGAGCCCGAAGAAGACGAGGATCACCGCCGCGACGACCGCGGCGACCAGGCCCATCATCGAGAGAAGTTCAGATCCGGCGCTGCGATCCACGTACAGATCGTAGAGCCTCGCGGGCCGGAGCTAGCGCGTAGTGGGAGCCGGCGACGACGAGGATGCCGTCCCGCTCTGCGGCGAGGGAACGGCCGCGCCCGACCGCAGCGGCAAAGTCCGGCTCTGCCTCAGCGACGATGCCGGCTTCTTTGCATTGCGCCGCCAGCTCTGAGGCTGAGAGGGCGGGTCGCGCGATCGAGACCTCGGTGCAGACGACACACTCGACCGCGGGCGCTAGGGCGCGGACCATCGCTGCCGCGTCCTTTTCACGCAGGACCGCGATGCAGGCGACGACCGGTCGGCCGGCGGCCAGCCCCGGGAGCGCCTCGGCTAGGGCCGCGGCGCCGTCCGGATTGTGGGCGGCGTCGAGGAAGACAGGCGGCTCGTCGCCTACCCGCTCGAGCCGTCCGGGCAGGCGGATGGAGGCGGCGACGGCCGAGACGACGTCGCCGTCGAGCTCGCGGCCCAAGAAGGCCTTCGCCGCCTCGCAGGCGAGCGCAAAATTGCGGCGCTGAAAGCGACCGGGAGCTGTCAGCGACAAGTCCGGCCCCGGATCGTCCGCTGCGATTACCAGCTTCGCACCTCGCTCCGCGGCAACTCGCTCGGCCAGGGAACGCACTGCGTCGCTCACCCGCCCCACCACCAGGGTGGAGTGATCGCGCAGCACCGCGAGCTTCTCGGCGGCGATTTCCTCCTCGCTCTCCCCCAGCCACTCGGTGTGGTCGAGGCCGACCGAGGTCAGGACGGCTACCCGCGAGGGGATCGTGTTGGTGGCGTCGAGCCTGCCACCCAGGCCGGCCTCGATCACCGCCACCTCTACGCGCGCGCCCGCCAAGGCGACGAAGGTCGCCGCGGTCGCCAGCTCGAACTGGGTCACGACCTCGCCCTCGGGCAACCTGCGGTTGAGGGTCTCGGCGGCCGCAGCGGCGCGCTCGACCGCGGCGGCGAACTCGGCAGGTCCGATCTCCTCGTCGCCGATCAGCACCCGCTCCGACCAGCGCTCGCTGTGCGGTGAGACGCAGGTTCCGGTGCGCAGGCCGTGACCCTGCAGCAACGCCGCGGTCATCCGGGTAGTCGACGACTTGCCATTGGTGCCGACGACGTGGATCGAGGCGAAGCGGTGCTGGGGCATCCCCAACAGCGCGTTCAGTTGGTGCATCCGCTCCAAACCCAGCCGCCAACCGATCGGCTCGAGCGAGTCCAGATAGGCCTCGGCGTCTATTCCGACAACTCCTCCAGCTCGGCGCGGTAACGCTCCAGCTTCTCGCGCTCCTCCTCGACGACCTCGGCCGGCGCCCGCGCGACGAACTTCTCGTTGCTCAGCTTGCCCTCGGCGCGGGCGACCTCGGAGCGCAGCTCCTCCCGCCGCGCCTCGAGTCGGCTGCGGACCGCCTCGCCGTCGATCTCGGCTGAGGCCAGCACCTTGACCGGCCCGACCGCCGCGATCGGGTCCCCACCGTCCGCGACGAACTCAAAGCGGGCGAGGCGGCCGACGAACTCCTGCGGCTCGCCGCCGTCGGCTCGGGCAGGAAGCACGGTCGCGGCCGGCGCCTCCACCAGGTCGCGCCAGGCGCGGAGGCGCTGGGTCAGCTCGATCCCCTCGCCGACCCGCGCCTCGGCTTCCGGGTCGATCAGCGATTCGTCCGCCTCGGGGAAGGAATGAATGGCGAGGTGGCCGTTATTGGCCGGGTGGTAGCGCCAGATCTCCTCGGTGACGAAGGGCATGATCGGGTGCAGCAGCGCCAGCACCCGCTCCAGCGCCCAGAGCAGCGTCGCCGAGACCTCCTCCTCTTGCTCGTAGAGCCGCGGCTTGACGATCTCCAGGTACCAGTCGCAGAGCTCCGACCAGAAGAACGAGTACGCCTCGGTGGTGGCGTGGGCGAAGTCGTAAGACTCCAGCTTCGCGGTCACCGAGCCGATCGTCCGCTCCAGCCGCGAGAGGATCCAGCGGTCCTCGGGCCGCGAGGGCTGGGGCCGATGGGCCGATTTCCGCGGATATGTCTCGGTTTTCGGCCCGTCGGCGTTCAGCAAGATCAGCCGGCTGGCGTTCCAGAGCTTGTTGGCGAGGTCGCGCCCTTGCTGCACCTTGGCGTCGGAGTAGCGCACATCCTGGGTCGAGGACATCGCCAGCAGGCCGAAGCGCAGCGCGTCGGCGCCGTGGCGGTCGATCTCCTCGAGCGGGTCGATGCCGGTGCCGAGGCTCTTCGACATCCGCCGGCCGTCGCGGGCTTGGATCACCGAGTGGACGTAGACGTCGCGAAAGGGCACATCGCCGGCGAACTCGATGCCGGTCATGATCATCCGCGCTACCCAGAGGAAGAGGATCTCCCGCGCCGTGGTCAGGAAGCTGGTCGGGTAGAAGCTGCGCAGCTCCGGGGTGTCGTCGGGCCAGCCGAGCGTCGCGAAGGGCCAGATCGCCGAACTGAACCAGGTGTCGAGCACGTCCTCCTCCTGGCGCAGCGGACCGTCGCAGGCGCCGCAGCGCTCGGGTGCCTGTTCGGCGACGATCGTCTCCTGGCAGGCGTCGCAGTACCAGACCGGAATGCGGTGACCCCACCAAAGCTGGCGCGAGACGCACCATGGGCGGATCTCGCGCATCCATTCGAGGTAGACGCGCTTCCATTGCGGCGGCGTGATCCGCACCTCGTCGCGTTCGACCGCCTCGATCGCCGGCTTGGCGAGCTCGTCCATTCGGCAGAACCACTGCAGCGAGATCAGCGGCTCGATCCGCTCGCCGGAGCGATGTGAGAATGGCACCGAGTGGACGTAGGGCTCCTCGGCGCGCAGCCGGCCCTCCTCGCGCAGCGCCGCAACGACCGCCCCCTGCGCCTCGGCAGCGGTGAGGCCGGCAAAGCGCTCCCCGGCCTCCTCGGTCATGCGGCCATCGGGGCCGATCGCGCCGATCTCCTCCAGCCCGTGCACACGGCCGATCTCGAAGTCGTTCGGGTCGTGTCCGGGGGTGATCTTCAGCGCCCCGGTGCCGAACTCCGGGTCGACGTGCTCGTCGGCGATCACCGGTAGGCGGCGGCCAACCAGCGGCAGGACACAGTGTTGCCCCACCAGGTCGGCGTAGCGCTCGTCGTCGGGGTTCACCGCCACCGCGGTGTCGGCCAGCATCGTCTCCGGGCGCACCGTGGCCACGGTCAGGACCCGGTCGCTGCCCTCGACCGGATAGTCGATCGAGTAGAGCGTGTCCTCGACCTCGCGGTTCTCGACCTCGAGGTCGGAGATCGCCGAGTGCGAGCCGGGGTCCCAGTTGACCATGTAGTTGTCACGGTAGATGTAGCCCTTGTCGAAGAGCTGCTTGAAGACCCGGTAGACGGCCTTGACGTAGCCCTCGTCGAGGGTGAAGCGCTCGCGCTCGTAGTCGCATGAGGCGCCGAGCCGCTTGTACTGCTCGACGATCCGTGAGCCGTACTCGTCTTTCCAGGCCCAGACCCGCTCGACGAAGGCCTCCCGACCCAGCTCTTGCCGCGTCTTGCCTTCCGTCCGCAGCTCTTTCTCGACCACAGCCTGCGTGGCGATCCCCGCATGATCGGTGCCCAGGGTCCACAGCGCCTTGCGCCCCCGCATCCGGTTCATCCGCACCAGTGCGTCCTGCATCGACCCGTTCAGCGCGTGCCCCATGTGCAGCGCCCCCGTCACGTTAGGCGGCGGAATCGCCACCGAAAAACTCTCTCCCCCCGCCCCCTCGGCATCTGGATGGAA
>DASTYR010000303.1:0-3229 GCA_035764795.1 Solirubrobacterales bacterium
GGAGGCCGAGATCGCTTCCAGCATCGCGCCGTTGCGCCAGGAGCTCGACCGGCTCCAGGAGGACGCGCTGTTCTCGGGCGAGTACGACGCGGGCGACGCGCTGGTCACCATCCACGCCGGCACCGGGGGCACCGACGCGCAGGACTGGGCGGAGATCCTGCTGCGCATGTACCTGCGCTGGGCCGAGCGGCGCGGCTTCGCGGTGGAGATGGCCGAGGCCTCGCCCGGCGAGGAGGCGGGTCTCAAGTCGGCGACCTTCATCGCTCGCGGCGAGAACGCCTACGGGCTCTTCGCCGCCGAGCGCGGCGTCCACCGCCTGGTGCGGATATCGCCCTTTGACTCCTCGGCGCGCCGACACACCAGCTTCGCCCAGGTCGACGTCGGGCCGGTGGTCGACGAGGGCGTCGAGGTCGAGGTCGACGATGCCGACCTGCGGATCGACACCTACCGGGCCTCCGGCGCCGGCGGCCAGCATGTCAACAAGACCGACTCAGCCGTGCGCATCACCCACCTCCCGACCGGCGTCGTCGTCCAGTGCCAGAACGAGCGCTCGCAGACGCAGAACAAGGCGGTGGCGATGCAGCTGCTGCGCTCGAAGCTGATCGAGCTCGAGGAGCGCAAACGGGCCGAGACGCTGGCGAAAGAGCGGGGCGAGGTTAAGGAAGTCGCCTGGGGCTCGCAGATCCGCAGCTACTTCCTGCACCCCGACCAGCGGGTCAAGGACCATCGGACCGGGCACGAGGTGGGTGACGCCCAGCGCGTCCTCGACGGCGACATCGACGACTTCATCCGCGACTACTTGAACAAGACGGCGGCTTCCTCGGCGTCCTAGCATCGCCGTTAGTCTCAGCGAGTGGACGCGCTGACCTACCTCGAGCGCCCCGCAGCCGGGGAGCCCGACGGGCTGTTGGTTCTCCATCACGGTCGCGGCACCTACGAGCGTGATCTGTTGCCGCTGGCCGATCTGCTCGACCCCCAGGGGCGGCTGCGGGTGGTCACGCCGCGGGCGCCGTTGCAGCTCCCAGGGTCGCCCGGTTACCACTGGTACGTCGTGCCGAGGGTCGGCCATCCCGACCCCGAGACCTTCCACGCCGCCCGCGCGGCGCTGGCCGACCTTCACGATCGGCTCTGGCAGGAGACCGGGGTCGATGCCTCGCGAACCGTCATCGGTGGCTTCTCGATGGGGGCCGTGATGAGCTACGCGATGGGGCTCGGCGCAGACCGTCCCGCGGCAGCGGGGATCCTCGCCCTCAGTGGTTTCGTGCCGACCGTCGAAGGGTGGACGCCGCACTTCGAGGATCGCGGTGCGACGCGCGCCTTCATCGCCCACGGGCGGCGGGATCCGGTGATCGAGGTCGGCTTCGGTCGCCGTGCTCGCGACTTGCTCGTGGATGGCGGGATCGACGTCGAGTACCACGAGTCGGACGTGGGGCATCAGATTGACCCTGCGCACCTGCGGAACGCTGCCGACTGGCTGGCAGAAACCCTCGGCGATTAGGGCGCCGGGTACCCCTCTCGGCTCAACTTTTTCCGAAGACAGTTAGGGGTTGTCCGCGGGGCGTTACTTCGGAAAAAGTACAAGCCGCCGGGAGGGGCACCCGGCGCCCTCGGTGTCGAGCTCGACGCGGAGTCGCGAACGCCTGTCGCCGTCCAGATCCTCGAGCTGCCTGGTGACGCGAAGCGTGCCGCTACGTCCGAGGTGGCGCTTGAAAGAGCCGAGTTGGGCGGCTCCGTAGCGGAGCTGGATCTTGGCGTTGGTCGGCTCGTTGGTCGTGTAGGCGATCGTCAGCTTGAGCTTGTGCTTCTTGAGGGTCGCGTGGCCCTTGGCGCTGCGGAGGGGGCACTGGCCTGCGCCGCCTGCGCGAGAGTCGCTGCCCTTGCTCTTAGCTGCCTCCTGGTCTTCGCCCTCTTCGCATTCGTATTCCTCGCCGTCTTCTTCGCACCATTCGGCTTCTTCGCCCTCTTCGCCTTCGGCGGCTTCCGCGTCGGGTTCTTCGGCTTCCTCTTCGAAGAGCACGATCGGGAGCGGCGGCGCGAGGGATTCGGCGCCGGCGGGCTGTGCCGCTGCGAGTAGCGCGATGAGGGCGACAACGACCGCGAGCAGGGGGCGACGCATCCCTCTTCATCGGCCGCGCAGCGCGCTCGCTTTACTCCAGCACGCCCTCCATCCGCAGCAGCGCCTCCTTCATCGGCAGGCCGCCGCCGTAACCACCGAGTGCGCCGCCGCTGCGCAGCACTCTGTGGCAGGGGACGACGATCGGGAGCGGGTTGGTGCCGCAGGCGGTGCCGGCGGCGCGTACAGCCCGCTCGTTGCCGGCGCTGGCGGCGATTTCGGTATAGCTGCGCGTCTTGCCATAGGGGATGCGGGCGATCGCACGCTGGGCGTTGCGGCGGAAGCCGCTGGTGAGCTGCCAGTCGAGCGGCAGGTCGAACTCGGTCAGCTTGCCCTCGAAGTAGAGGTCGAGCTCGCGGCGCACCTCGTCGAGCTGGGCCGGCACCTCCAGCACGCGGGGCGAGACGCGACCCGCCAAATCCTCCAGCAGGAGATCGGAGTCCTGGTTGGGCAGGCCGATTCGCACGACTCCGCGCGGCGTTGCGGCCACGAGCAGTCGGCCGAAAGGCGAGTCGGTGCTCGCGTAGGCGACGTCTACCAGTCCTGCGGCGGCGGCTCGCTCGGTGAGGCGTTGCAGCTCGGCCTTCATGCCATCTCCTTTCGCAGTCGCTTGATCCCCTCGTGCAGGCTGCGTCGCGCCGCCTCCGGTGAGCAGCCGAGGGCGGCGGCGATCTCGGCGTGGGGGAGATCGCAGCCGTAGCGCAGGGCTACCGCGGCCCGCTGCTTGGGTGGCAGTGCGCCAACCGCCGTCCAGACCCCGCCGTCCAGCGGGATCGCCTCCTCCGCGGCGATGGCGCCGCCGCTAGCCTCGGGATCGGCGACCGGCAGCGCGCGGCGCCCGTTGGCGCGGTGATGGTCGATCGCTTTGCGGTGGGCAATCGTCAGCAGCCAGCCGCGCAGGTTGCGGCCGTCCCGCAGCTGTGGGTAGGCGCGCAGCGCGGCCAAGAACGTCTCCTGGAAGCAGTCCTCCGCGTCGGCGCGTCCTACCGCGCCGCGAAGGACGGCCATCACGTCGGCGGCGTGGTCGTCGAGTAGGGATTGGAACGGGGGGAGCGCGGTCACTCAGTGAATTAAACGCTTGGCAGCGGTGTTACGTGAGAGCGGCGGGTGCCCCTC
>DASTYR010000304.1:0-7795 GCA_035764795.1 Solirubrobacterales bacterium
GTCGACCCCCCAAACTGAGAGAGGCTTCGCGATGCCGGCGACGCGGCAACCTATGCGCCGCTCGTCGCCGGACTCGATGTCCACCGCGTAGGCACAGACTCGCTCGCGACCGGTCTTGATCGTCGGGAAGCTGACGTCGAAGCCACCGAAGCCCCCCGAGGCCCGGAACCTGGTGGCAATGTCAGGACGATGCTGGACGGCGACCGGCCCGAGCTCTTGGCGCACGGCGCCGCGCTTGCCGCGCTGGCCACCGACGTAGACGCGAATCGAGACGGGGGTACCGGGAACGCTCGGGTCGAAGGCCCACCCGGTGACGCGCACCTGGCCCGACGATGGCGACTCGACCAGGTCCAGCTTCCCCTTGGGCTCGACGCTCACAGCCGAGCCGCCGACCGTGCCGCCTTCGACGTAGTTGTTGTCGATGTTGATCGTCACCCCGCCCCAGGTCTCGTCGTGCCCGCCGCGATACTGGCGAATCCGCTGCTGCTGCGCCCACGCGTAGTCGGGGACGTAGGGATCGTCGGCGGTGCGGCGACCGTCCCAGTTGGCAATCCAGATGTGATCGGGTTGGGAATAGGTGGTGCCGAGCCGGTCGACCAGGTCCGCTATCCCCGATGCGCCACTGCTGTAGACGCCCGACTCGTAGCCGAGCGCGTGCAGCCGCTCGGTCCAGGCCTCGAGAAAGGTCAGCGTCGCGCTCGTGGCGCTGCTGGTGCGGGAGTAGCTCTCCATGTCAAAGTAGAGCGGGCTGCCGGGGCCCATCGCGACTGCCTGCGCCTGCTCGACCGCGTCATTGGCGGCCGCCGTCCCCTGCAGCGTCGCCGCGCCGGGGGTCAGCTTGGCGCAGGAGGCGCAGCTGCTGGTCGGGGCCTGCAGGCCGACGTAGGTCGGGATCAGGTGCCAGCCGGCGGCCACCTGTTCGCCGACCCAGCTCGCCGTCAGGTTTGGCTGCGAGCAGGCGCGGTTGAGGCCGCCGATGTAGACGCCCACCGCACGGTAGGGCGAGGAGTCCCAGGCCCGCATCGCGCGACGCGAGGGCGCGGCGCAGGCGTCGAATCCAAGCCCGGTAAAGGTGCCGCCGCCAGCAAAGCGCACCCGCTGGCTGCGACTGACATGGGCGGGCTCGCCTTCACCGCTCCTGGCCGTTGCTGCCGCCGGCACGACGATTGCGCGCCGTCGGCCTGCCGCACTCGCCGGGCAGTCCTGCGAAACGCTCGGCGTGCCGAGGTAGACGATCCTGAGGTCCAGCCGGACGCAGGCGGTAGGGCGCTCGGCGAGGCGGATCACCGGCCAACCGGCGGGCACCCGGACCTCCTCGCCCGCAAAGCGGATCGTCCTCGCGTCGCCGTTCGCGGCAGTGGCCACGCCGGGCGCAGCCAAAATCGCGAGGACGACGGCGAGAAGCAGCATGGCTATCGCGACGCGCCGCATCTCTTTCCCAACCGTCGCACAGGCCGAACGATTCGGCCGTTCCCCGACCGGCGCGCAAGGGACCTCCCGACTGACTAGTAGTGCTCCGGCTCTGCGCGACCGTAACGGTCCTGAAGACGCACGACGTCCTCGGGATGGGGAGTGGAGACCTCGAGCACGACCGAGTCCTCGATTGCCTCGATGGTATGCACCGTCTCAGGCTCCACGCGCCAGGCGTGGCCAGGGCCGATCTCCTGTTCATGCAGGTCGTCGGGGTTGGAACCGCGCGCGAGGCGCAAACGGCCGGAAAGAAGGTAAGACGACTCGTCCTTTTCGCGGTGCAACTGGAGCGAGAGCCGGTGACCGGCCTTGATGTGCAGGAGTTTGCCGACATATGCCCCGGTGTCGGCCCACCAGAGCTCGTGGCCCCATGGCTTCTCTACCCGCTGCGGCTCCCGGTCTTGCACGGGCGGGATCGTATTGCGGTTCTCTTGTCCTTAGCCGGCGGGGACCAGCTCCAGCTCGCGCCAGGGGCCCTCCCCGGCCATCGGTTGGGTGCGGCCCTGCAGCCAGTCGGCCTGCAGGTCGTCGTAGTGCCGACTGGCGGGATGACCCGATTGGCCGGTGAACATCTGCCAGCGCGAGCGGTCGGGGTCGGTCGGGTCGGCGACCATGCGCCAGCTCGGCGCCCAGACCGCCCGGTAGGGGTCGTTCGGGTCGTAGGCGATCTGGCTCACGGTCTCCTGCGCGCCACCCGCCTTGAGGCGGCGGTTGAGCAGCCGGCGCAGCAGCGGGTTCGCTTCGCCGAGTGGGTGCGGAAACTCCATCTCGTGCACATGTCCCCAGCGCCAGCCGTCCGGGTCGGGACCGAAGCGGTCGCTGAGATCGTCGAGGGCGCCGGCGAGCGCCTCCAGCGCCAGCCCCTCCCAGGAGCGGCCGATCAGCTCGTCGTCGCCTTCCTCCCAGAGCTTCAGCAGGTGCGAGTGCCAGCGCCAGGGCGAGGTGACGTGCGTCGTGAAGCCGTTGTCAGCGCGGTCGAGCCAACGCTCGCTGAGGTCGCGGTCGCCGATCGCGGCCCGCGCGAACTCGCGGGCGAGGCGCAGCAGGAACGCCTGGTAGATCGTGCCCGCGATCGAGTCGGGGTCGAGCCGACCGTCCCAGCTGCGCAGCCGCTCGATCGCGCTCGCCTCGCGTTGGCCGGTGGGCCGCAAGCGAGCCAGGCGGCGCGCAACGTCGAGCCCCGGGATCGAGAGGTTGTCGGACTGCATTGCCTCGAAGCTCTCCAGGTCGTGTTCGTCGCTCGCCCGCAACAGGTCCTCGATCCGCCGCGCCCGGAAGCCGTCGAGCCAGTCGCTGGTGATGTGGTGCGGGTACTCGTCGCCGACGATGCGGTTGTTGGCGGTGACGAGAAAGTTGCTCTCCGGGTCCGTCACCTCGGGCAGTTCCTCATAGGGGATTGTCCCCTCCCACTCGAACTCGCCGCCCCAGCCCGGCTTCGGTAGGTCCGGGCAACCGCCGCGGCGCCGGGGCAGGCGGCCGACCAGCTTGTAGCCGATCGAGCCGTGGCAGTCGGCCCAGACCAGGTTTGAGGCGGGCGAGGTGTGGCCCTCGAGGGTCGCGACCAGATCCGGGCCCGAGCGGATCCCGTGCAGGTCGAACATGCCTTTGAAGGCGGTCGGCCGGTCGAGCGCGATCCAGCGCAGGGCGAGCGGCTCGGCCTCGTCGGCGCCGAGCGCCGCGCTGACGATCGGTCCGTGATGGGTGACGCGGACGTCGAGGACCTCGGGCGCGTCGCGGCCCTTGACCGCGATCTCCTCGCGCACGACCTCCAGCGGCCGCCACTCGTCCTCGAAGAGGTAGCGGTCCCCCTCGATTCGCTCGACGAAGAGGTCCTGGACGTCGGCCATCACGTTGGTGAAGGTCCAGGCGACGTCGTTGTTCTGGCCCATGTAGACGCCGGGCATGCCGGGCAGCGAGGCGCCGCGCACGAAGCGGTCGTCGAGCGTGAGACCGACCTGGTACCAGATGCCCGGCATGCTCTGCGGCAGGTGCGGGTCGCCCGCCATCAGCGGCTTCCCGGTCGCGCTGAGATCGCCGCTGACCGCCCAGTTGTTCGAACCGCTCGCCTCGCTCGCGAACCCGACCCGACTGCGGATCGCGTCGATTTGCTCGGCCAGGGCCAGCCCGTCGCCAGACCACGGTTCCTGGGTGACAATCGGGTTGTCGGCCGGGTAGCCGGGGTCGAGCCTTGCCGCCAGCGCAGGCCCCAGCGCCCGCGTCATGTCAGAGCGCAGCAGCTCCTTCTCCCAGTTGGTCGAGAGGCCAAAGGCGAGCAGCTTGCCGAGCCCGAGGATGTCGACCGGCCGCCACGGTTGCCACTCGAGCCGCAGCAGCTGCATCTCGAAGGGCAGCGCTCGGGCGCTCGCCGCGGCCGCGTTCACCCCCTCGCAGAAGCGCTCCAGCAGCCCCCGCAGCTCCGGGTCGAGCGTCGCCACCTCGCGCTCGGCAACGCGGCGGATCCCCAGTGTGCGCATCAGGCGGTCGACCGGCAACCCCTCCTCGCCGGCCATCTCGGCCAGCCGTCCTGAGACGACGCGCCGGTAGAAGTCGAGCTGCCAGAGCCGGTCCTGGCCATGGCAAAAGCCCTGCGCGAACCAGAGGTCGGTCGCTTCCTCGGCCACGATGTGCGGAACGCCCCAGCGGTCGCGCCGCACCTGGACGCGGCCCTCCAGGCCCTCCAACTTGATCGTTCCCTTGGTCTTCGGCAGCGGGCGCCGCGCCAGGAAGTGCCAGGCCGCGCCGGCGACCGCGCCGAGCGCTCCCGTTCCGGCTACCCCCGCAAGCAGCCCTTTGCGCACCGCCGCTCCGCTGCGCTTCCTCGCCCTCATCGACCCTGTGTATCAGGAACCTGGCCAGCCGGCCAGTCACGTTCTCGGGTACCGATTCGGGGCCAAATCGCTACTTTCGTCGGTGCTCAGCGCTACTTTCGTCGTCGCTCGGCGGTTGTAGAGCGCAACTCGCATCAAAATCTTCGACGAAAGGACGGCATGGGCACCTCGATGGCAGGGGAACGAACGACGCGAGGCGCGCTGCTCGCAGCGTGCGGAGCGATGGCGCTGACTGGCCTCCTGGCCGGAGCGCCTGCCAGCCTGGGCGCCGACAAGCCGAAAGCTGCCAAAGGCGGCGCCGGTAAAGCCGCCCCTCGTAAAGCGGGGCCCAAGGCCGGGCGACTCGACCGCTCGTTCAGCGGCGACGGCAAGTCGGTGACCATCTTCCCGCGCCACGACGACGGCCGCTACCCCAACTACCGGCTGCCCTTCGAATTCGCGGCCGGCCGGATCGCCATCGCCAACGCGGGTGGCGGCAAGCTGGTCGCCGCCAACGGAGCGGCGATCGTCAGGTACCTCCGCAGCGGCGGCCGCGATCCGCACTTCGGCGGCGGCGGCGCGGTGCCGATCGGCCCGATCGAGGGCTCGAACTTCCAGCTCGCGGACATCGCCGTCGACTCGAAAGGCCGTGTGTTGATCGCCGGCACGACGCGACCGCGGAGCGAAATCGGCCAGGAGGGGTCGGTCCCCGGGCCGGTCTCGAGCGTGGCGACGATCAGGCGCTACCTCTCCAATGGCCAGCCCGATCCCGCCTTCGGCACTGAAGGCATCGTCAACACCGACCTGGGCGTGCCGCGGCCGACCTTCGAGAACCAGCCCTACAAAGAATCCACGGTCGGCGTGGTCGGGCTGGCGGTCGACAGCGCGAACCGGCCGATCGTCACCGGCAGCGCCGTCACCGAGGTGGGCCGCTGCAAAGTCTCACAGGACCGCTTCGAATCCTCGACGGCGATCGTCGCGCGACTCGCCGAGAACGGCGCGCTCGATTCCAGCTTCGACGGCGACGGGGTGAAAGCGGTCGCCGGCCTCTCCTGGCTTGGGTCGCCGTTGCTGAGCGGCAGCCGCCTGCTCTCGAGCGGGACGAAGGTGGAGCCCTGCCCGCGCGGCGGACCCGACAACCCGTCCGTGCTGGTCGGCCTGGCGGCAGACGGCAGTCCCGACGCGGGGCTGCGGGGGAGCGGCTCCTGGTCGAAGCCCTTCACCCGGATCGCCGACGTCGCGGCGGCGCCGAAAGGCAAGCTGGTCCTGCTTGTGCGGACGATCGAACTCGTGCGCGGCAAGTGGCGGGAGTCCTCCGGCGAGGCGGTGCGGCTGCGCCGCAACGGGTCCTACGACAAAAGCTTCGGCCGCGGCGGCATCGTCGACGACCTCGGCGCAACGAGGCGAGACTCGATCGAGGCGATCGCGTCGGACCCCGCCGGCAGGGTTTTGCTGGCCGGCACGGCCTTTCCGATCTCGAAACCGGGGAAAAAAGCGCCGCGGGCGAAGTTCCTGCTGATGCGGACGACCAAGGACGGCCTGCCTGACCGGACGTTCGGTCGTCGCGGTCGCGTCACGACCGGCTTCGGGACGAGGACCAACGTCCAGGCGACCGACGTGCTGGTCGTGCCGGGGAACCGAATCGTCGTCGGCGGCAAGTTCTCGGGACCGTCGACCGACACCGCCCTGGCGCTCGCCCGGTACCTGGGCAGGCGCTAACGACGCGCGAGTTGCCGGGCGATCAGACCGCGAGGTCGCCCGGCAGCCGCCCCTCGGCCTCCAGCTTCTGGAGATGCGCCTCCATGACCAGCGCCGCGGCGGGACGCATCGCATCCGGCACGTCGCTCCAGGCGCCGTCCAAGAGCGCCGCGCGGGAGCGCTCGCCGCGCTCGAGGGCGGCGAGCAGCCGTCGCTCGCGCATCTCACGGTGCTCGACGTACTCGGCCAGCTTCGCCGCCGGGTCCTCGATCCAGGGGCCGTGCCCGGGGCAGATCAGCTCCAGCGGCTCCGCCTGCATGCGCCGCAGCGAGTCCATATAAGAGATCAGCGACCCCCCATCAGGCGGCACGAACGTCGACCCCTCCCCCAGCACCAGGTCGCCGCTGAAGCAGACCCGGTCGGCGGTCAGAAGGCAGACGTGATCGGCCGCGTGCCCGGGCGTAGCGACCGCCCGCAACCCCCCGTGCTCCTCACCGTCCGCGGGCAGGACAACCGGCGGCCACCCGGCTGCCGCCCCCGCAGCCGCCATCTCAGCCAACCGCTCCGCCCCATCCGCATGGTCCCTGTGCGAGTGGGTGAGCAGAATCGCCCCAATCCCACCCCGCTCCTCCCCCGCTCCCCTAACCACTTCGAGGTGGCCCACCTCCTCCGGCCCGGGGTCGATCACGACGCAGGGGTCAGACCCATACAGGTAGGTGTTCGTCCCCTCCCCCGTCATCGGCCCCGGATTCGGCGCCACGACCCTAAGAATCTCCGCATGCCCCGGCGCCTGCTCAGCTCTTCGCGGCCGCGTCACGTCCCGAGCCTGTCCCGGTAGGGGTGGAGCGTCTTGTACTTTTTTTGCGGCTCCATCCTCGGACGGCCAGGGACCAACTTCAAAAAAAAGTTAAGCGAAACCCCTACCGGGACAGGCTCCGAGCGTCACGCAGCACTCGCCGCAACTTCGCGAGCAATCGCCTCACGAGCATCGTTCGGCTCGAGCACGACCAAATCCCCCGCCCCGCGCAGGATCTCCCGCACCAGCCAGGACGTTCCGGCATAGGGAAGCTCGACGACCACGGCGCCGTCCTCCAGCTCCTCGACAACCGTCCGCTCCTCACGCAGCCAGCGCGCCCGCTCGGGCGAGACCCAGACCCGCGCCACCTGCGCCGTCGGCACCTCGCCGTCGGTCATCCAGCCCTCGACCCCGGCCAGCTCTTCGACCTCGGGGCGGGGCTCGAAGCTCTCGCCGCTCACCGTCGCCTCCTTGATCCGGTCGAGCTTGAAGTGGCGGATGCCCTCTTTGGTCAGGTCGTAGCACTCGACGTACCAGCCCTCGCGGCCATTCTCGAGCCGGTACGGCTCGACCTGCCGTTTGGTGAATTGGTCCTCGTTCTCCTTGTAGTACTGGATCTCGAGGATCTGGCGGGCGGCGATCGC
Organism: Solirubrobacterales bacterium; assembly: GCA_035764795.1. Taxonomy (GTDB): domain Bacteria; phylum Actinomycetota; class Thermoleophilia; order Solirubrobacterales; family 70-9; genus VRUE01. The sequence goes on from DASTYR010000304.1 coordinate 7,416, forward strand.
CTCGTTGACGACCCGCGCGACCTCCGCGTCGCCGCCGCCGCCGGTGGCGATCTCGAGGCCCTCCTCGGAGGGGTCGTGGCCGAGCGCCTTGACGATCTTCTCGCGAGCGCTCTGCAGCCCGCCTTGGGGCAGGTGGTCGCCGAAGAGATCGATCGCGGCGACCAGGGCCTTCGCCTCCAGCGGCAGCAGCCGCGCCGGCCGGGCGAAGTTGTCGCCGTAGGGCTCGGAGTCGACCTCGATCTCGTCGCCCTGGATTTCGGCATAGAGGACGTAGGTGCCGCCGCCGAAGTTGACGACGTTGAGCAGGTCGATGTCGCCGCGCAGCTCCTCCTCGGTGACGTGCAGCCGGTCCTTGACGTCGGCGACCGGGAGCCGGGCCT
>DASTYR010000305.1:0-8570 GCA_035764795.1 Solirubrobacterales bacterium
AGGACGTAGGCACCGGGCGCGCGGGCGGGGCGGCGGCCAGAAGGTGCCTTCGGCCAGGGCAGCGAGGCGCCGTAGGGGTTGGCGGGGTCGGTGGCGGCGAGGATCTGAAAGGAGCCGTCGGCTTCGGGCAGCGAGCGCAGCCGCTCGACCGCGCCCGGCAGGGCGAATTGGGCGCCGCCCAGACCCTCGACGAAATAGCCGCGGCGAGCGGTGCCGAGCAGCTCCAGGTTGCCGAGCTCGGCGTAGAGGGTCGAGAAGCCGCCGGGGACACCCTCGGCGAGCACGGTCTCGCGCGTGACGATCCCGTAGCGCTCGAGCATCAGCTCGGCCTGGGCGCGCAGCCGGGGGCCGGCCCCGGGGGCACCGGCGAAGAGTGGCTCGGTCAGTGACCAGCGTCCCTGGACAGCGGGCCCGGCGGCGGAGCGACGGCGGGCGAAGCGCCGGCCCTGCCGCTCTTGGGGCGGCACGGCGCGCAGGCGCGGCGCCCGCAGCGGCGCGAAGGCATCGTTGGTCACCTCCCCGCTCCAGGCCATGTCCCAGAGGGCGTTGTGCAGCTCCTCGGCGGGGAGGTCGAGCTCGGCCACGAGGTCGAGCCAGAAGGCCGGCCCGGCCGCGAGGCGCTCGCGGATCGCAGCATGGGCGACACCCTCGGCGGGCTCGAGCTTCGCGTTGGCGGGCGGCGGCCCGGCGAGCCTCACGTCCTCGCGGAAGTAGAGCGCGACGCGACCGTCGCTGCGCCCCAGCGGGCCGGCGCCGATCCAGACGACCTCGCCGCTGGTGCAAAGCTCGTCGAGCCAGCTCGGCGAGTAGGCGCCGAGCCGTCGCGGCAACACGTCGGTCTCCCAGACCTTGGCGGTGAGCGCGACGCCCTGCAACGGCACCAGCGCGTCGCGCAGGCGGTCGATGCCGGCGCCGGCGCGGCGGTGGGCGTCGACGTTCTGCCAGCTCGGCAGGAAGCGGGCGAAGCGGTCGCGGGCGGCGGGCTCGACCTCGCGGCGCAGGTGGGCGAGGCTGGCCCGCCGCACCCGCCGCAAGACGTCGGCGTCACACCACTCGCGTTCGCTGCCACCCGGCGCCAGCTCGCCGCGCACGACCGCTCCTTCGCGCTCCAGCTCGCGCAGTGCCGGCATCGGGTCGACGCCGTAACGGCTCGCCAGCTGCACGGTCGGGAAGGGGCCGTGGGTGCGGCCGTAGCGGCGGACCAGCGCCCGCATCGCGTCGGGATGGTCCTCGAGGAAGGTCTCCGGCAGGCCCGGTGGCGGCGGCACGCCGAGCGCGTCGCGGTAGAGGCCGGCGTCCTCGGAGGCGATGAAACGCTCCTCGCCGGCGATCCGGACCTTCGCCGCCCGCCGCTCGGCGACCAGCTTCTCCAGCATCGAGGCGGCCGAGTAGCCCTCGGCGACCCGCTCCTCGCACTCCGCGGCGGTGAGGTCGCCGAGGTTGCGCAGGATCTGCTGCAGCGCGTCGCGATCGCCGGCGCGGCCGGCCTCGGTGCGGTGCTGGAGCTGCGCCTCGACCTCCTCCAGCGCCGCGGGGTCGATCAGCTCGCGCAGCTCCTCCTGGCCGAGCAGCTCACGCAGCAGGTCGCGGTCGAGCGCCAGCGCAGCCGCCCGCCGCTCGGCGTTCGGCGTGTCCCCCTCATACATGTAGGTGGCGACGTAGTCGAAGAGGAGCGAGGAGGCGAAGGGCGAGGCGGTCGGAGTCTCGACCTCGACCAGGTCGAGCTTGCGGGAGTGGAGGTCGCGCAACAGCTCGCGCAGCGCCGGCAAGTCGAGCACGTCGCGCAGGCACTCGCGATAGGTCTCGAGGATCACCGGGAAGCGCGGGAAGTCGCGCGCCACCTCCAGCAGGCTCTGCGACTTGAGCCGCTGCTGCCAGAGCGGCGTGCGTTTGCCAGGGTAGGCGCGCGGGATCAGCAGCGAGCGGGCGGCGTTCTCGCGGAAGCGGGCGCCGAACAGGGCGCTGCCCGAGAGCTCGCGGACGACCAGGTCCTCGAGCTCATCCGGCTCGATCATCACCAGGTCGGCCGGCGGCGGGTCGTCGGCGTCGGGCAGGTGGACGACGATCCCCTCGTCGGACCAGATCGCGTCGGCCTCCAGCTCGCGCTCCTCGCGGATCTTCTGCGCCAACGCCAGGCCCCAGGCGGCGTGGACGCGGCCACCGTAGGGCGAGAGCACACAGAGTCGCCAATCGCCGATCTCGTCACGGAAGCGCTCGACGACGATCGTCTCGTCGGAGGGGACGACGCGGGTCGCCTGCTGCTGCTCGCGCAGGTAGGCGACCAGGTTGCGGGCAGCGCGCTCGTCGAGGTCGTAGTCCTTCGCAAGATCCTCGGGCTCGCGGGCAACCGCCTCGCGGGAGAAGGCGCCGATCGCCTTGCCGAGCTCGGCCGGGCGTCCGATCCCGTCGCCCTTCCAGAAGGGGACCGCGCCGGGCAGGCCGGGGGCCGGCGTGACGATCACCCGATCTCGGGTGATGTCCTCGATGCGCCAGGTGGTCGCGCCGAGCAGGAAGGTCTGTCCCGGGCGCGCCTCGTAGACCATCTCCTCGTCGAGCTCGCCGACCCGGCGGCCGTCGGGCAGGTGGACGCCATAGAGGCCACGGTCCGGGATCGTGCCGGCGTTGGTGACGACCAACGATCGCGCCCCTTTACGGCCATGAATGGTTCCTTTGGTGCGGTCCCAGACGATCCGCGGTCGCAGCTCGGCGAAGCGGTCGGAGGGATAGCGGCCGTCGAGCATGTCGAGGACGTTCTCGAGCTGTTCGCGCGAGAGCTCGCGGAAGGGCTCGGTCGCGGTGACCAGTCGCTCGACCTCGTCGACCGTCCACTCGTCGAGTGCAGCCATCGAGACCAGCTGCTGGGCGAGGACGTCGAGCGGGTTCTGCGGAATCACCGTCTCCTCGATCGCCCCCTCGCGCATGCGCCGGGCGACGACCGCGCACTCCAAGAGGTCAGCTCGGAACTTCGGGAAGATTCGCCCCCGCGAGACCTCCCCCAGCGAGTGGCCGGCCCGTCCCACCCGCTGCAGGCCTCTGCTCACCGACTTCGGCGACTCGACCTGGATCACGAGGTCGACGGCGCCCATGTCGATTCCCAGCTCCAAGCTCGACGTCGCGACGAGGCACGGCAGCTGGCCTGACTTGAGCATCTCCTCGACGACGGTGCGCTCCTCGTGGGACAAAGAGCCGTGGTGGGCGCGGGCGATTTCCACGGACTCCCCGGGCGTTTCTGGGCCGGCGGGTCCTGTCGCCGCCGGGGACCCACCGCCCCTTCCGGTGGCTAAAGCTTCCTCAGGGGCGGTACCCCCTACGGCGCCACCCCCCGGCACATCGTCTGAGGAGGACGAATTTCCAGCGCCGTCGTTTCCGAGCTGCTCGGTGGCTGGAAGCTCCGGGGGGTCCGATTCGAAGGCGAGCTCGTTGAGACGCTTTGCTATGCGCTCAGCAGCGCGACGGTTGTTGACGAAGACGATCGTCGAGGTGTGTTCTTGTACGAGCTTCAGCAGCTCGGGGTAGATCGCCGGCCAGATGGAACGCACATGAGCATTTGGCTCTCCATCGGCTGGAATTCCGTCCTCCGTCGGAAAGTTGGGGGCGCCCGGTTCGGACATGTCCTCTACGGGCACGACGATCTCTAGGTCCAGCTCCTTAGCTACGCCGGCGTCGACGATCTCGCACTTGCGTTTCGGTCCTACTAGGAACTGGGCGATGCGCTCCAACGGGCGCTGGGTGGCGGAGAGGCCAATGCGCTGGATGCTCTCGGCCTCGCTGAGATCCTCTAGGCGCTCGAGGGTCAGGGCGAGGTGGGAGCCGCGCTTGGATTGGGCGACGGCGTGGATCTCGTCGACGATCACCGCCTCGACGCCGGTGAGGATCTCGCGCGCCCCAGAGGAGAGGATCAGGTAGAGCGACTCGGGGGTCGTGATCAGGATGTCGGGCGGGGATTTGCGCATCGCCCGGCGCTCGGCCTGGCTGGTGTCGCCGGTGCGCAGGCCGACCGAGATGTCGGCGCCGGTGCCGCGCAGCGGCGCCCGCAGGTTGCGCTCGATGTCGTAGGAGAGCGCCTTCAGCGGCGAGACGTAGACGATCTTTACCCCGCCTTGTTGCCGACGGGCCTCTCGCGTCCGTGATTGGGACGTTTCAGGCCCGTCGGCGGCAGACGTGGCGGTGCGTGAGAGGCGGTCGATACCCCAGAGGAAGGCGGCGAGCGTCTTGCCCGACCCGGTCGGGGCGCAAATCAGGGCGTTGGAGCCGCCCGAGATCGCCTTCCAACCGCCCGCTTGGGCAGGCGTCGGACCCTCGAAGGAGGCCTCGAACCAACGCCGTACCGGCGCGCTGAACGGCGCCAGCGGGTCATTTTTTGCGGTCGGTTTGCGGTCGGTCGCCAACCGACCGATCTTACGCTGCCGACGCCACGGCCCCGGCCGTCGGCGAATTTACGCCATCGCTATGGACGGCCGCCGGCGAACCCGACGTAGGCGCGCCAGGAGGGCTTCGGCACAAACGCTTCGTTGAAGAGGCCAGCGCCTTCGCAGAAGTTGCAGCTGTTGCGCTTGTCTTCGACCGCGAACCAGTAGACGCGCTGCACGCGCCAGCGCCGCTGGTTGGCGCGCAAGAGGCGGAAGGCGCCCTTCAGCTGCTTCACCTGACCGCTCGGGCCTTTATTGAAGGAGTTGCCGGGCCGCGGCGCTTTCGAGCTCCAGCTGATCTCGGTCAGCCACAGCCGCTTGCCGGCGTCGCGGTGCGCCGTGAGCACGGCGCGGAATTCCTCGATGTAGGGGACGAACCGTTTGTAGCTGCCCGTGTAGGGGTGCAGCGCGACGCCGTGGAACTTGCGCTTGACCCCAGGCGTCGAGAGGTACATGCGGTTGAGGAAGTCGGCGGCGAAGTAGGCCTGCGGCGGGCGACGCCTGAACGTCGCCTCGATCGGCTTGGAGAAGAGGCCGCCGAGTATCAGTTGCGCGCTGGGATCGGCGGCCTTGATGCCCGCATAGGAAAGGTTCACGAGCTTGCCGTAGTCGGCGGGGTTCGGCCGCACGACGAAGTACTTGAAGTTCGGCTCGTTCCAGATCTGCCAGACCCGGATCGGCCGTTGCGGCAGCGACGGGTTGGCGGCCCAGAAGCTGCCGGTCGGCCCGTAGCGCAACACGGCTTCGCTGGTGAAGCGCTGCCAGCCGGCGCGCTGGACGCCGGTCTTGACCGGCAGGAACTTCGGCGCCCGCACGGTGCCGCCCGAGCCGGGCACCGGCGCCGACGGCACCGCCCAGCTCGGCGCGCCGTAGAGGAATGGCAGGACCTCGAGGCCGGCCGCGGTCGCCGCGGCCACGGTGTTGTCGGTCGAGGACCAGTCGAAGCCGCCACCCTGCACCGGTTGCACGTCGCCCCACACGATCGGGATGCGGACGCTGTCGACACCGCCTCGCTTCAGCCGTTCGAATCGTTCCTGGCCCAAGCCGCCTTGAGGCACGACGCCCCAAAACTTGCCCGGCACGGCGCTCGCGGCGGGTGCTACGGCCAGCAGGGCGACCGCGAACAGGGTCGCGACGAGGGCGCACAACTTCGCTCTGGGCTGCACGGTCCGGCCTCGCATCGGCTCAGCCGGCGTTGGGGGAGATGGGCGAGCCGGGATCGGTGTCCTCGCGCCTGCGGCGCATCACGACCGCGCCGATCGAGATCGCCGCCAGCACCGCCAGGGCGATCAGGATCGGGACGAGCGGCGAACCGCCGTCGTCCTCGCTGGAGGCAGGCTCGGTTTCGACCGGGGCTGGAATGCCACCTTGGGAGTCGCCTTTCTGGCCGTCGCCCTTGCCGGCGGGAGCGCCGCTCTCTCCACCGCCGCCGCCTTTCTTGCCGGCACCGCCACCCTCGCCATCGCGATCGTCGCCGTTCGAGCCGGAGCGCCTGGAAGACTGCCCCGATCCATCCGGCCCGCCGCCGGTGTTGGGAGAGCTACCCGCGTCCTTCTGGCCAGGCTTGCCCGTCACCGTGGGCGGGGCATCGCGATACTGAACTTCACCCGAATCTTGAGCGTTTGCAAGAGCAGGAAACAGAGCGAATGCCATCAGCGCAGACCCTGAGAGCAGCACGAGGCCGCGGCGAAACCGCTGCCGGATCTGGTGGCGCTTCCCAATCAAGGCGCGCAAGGTTAGAGGAATCGGCGGCGTTTCTTGCGCCGGTCGCCCTGATCGGCGGGCTGGCTCTCGCCGGAGGCGGATACGAGCTGAGCGAGCGTCACATCGCCGGCCTTGCCGTATGGCTTGTCGTGGTCGGCCTGCTCGTGCTGGGCGCCGCGTCGCGGGCGACCCTGGGCCGTCCGTTCCTCTGGTCGGTCGCATCGATCCTCAGCCTCGCTCTCTTCTCTGGGCTTTCGTCTTCATGGTCCGGCTCGGCCGAGCTGAGCGTGATCGAGGCCGACCGCGTGCTCGTCTATCTCAGCTTCTTCCTCGCCGCCTTCCTGATCGCCCAAACCGACCGCAGGGCCCAACGTTTCGCTGAAGGCCTGGCTATTTCGCTGACCGTCGTGGCGCTGCTGGGGCTCGCCAGTCGCCTCCTGCCCGACGTCGTCGAGGTCGCCAACTCGCTCGGCAGCGGCGCCCAGCTGCGCTATCCGCTCGGCTACTGGAACGCCAATGGGGTCGTCTTTGCGATCGCGATCGCCTCGCTGCTGTGGCTGAGCCGCAGCGCTGCCGCTCCCGCCCTGCGCTGGATCGCGGTCGGCGCCATGCCGGGCGTTCTCCTGGCCCTCTACTTCACCTTCTCGCGCGGCGGCCTGCTGGCGCTGGCGGTCAGCGTGGGCTGCCTGCTGGTCCTCTCCCGCGACAGGCTCTGGCTGCTGGCGACGTTGGGGGTCGCCGCGCTGGGTTCGCTGCCGGCGCTGCTCGCCGTGCAGGCGCGTGAGGCCCTGACCGACAACGCCGCGAGCCAAGCAGCGGTCGACCAGGGCCACGAGGTGCTCTGGATCCTCCTGGGCGGCGTCGCGCTTGCGCTGATCCTGTTCGCCGGGCTGCGCCGACTGGAGGGACGAGAGGGCGGCGCCACTGGACGGATGTTGGAGCTATCCCGCAATCCCAAGGTGCTGAAGGGGATCGCCGCCGCCGTCGCCGCACTCGCGTTGATCGCGGTCATAGCGGTGGGCGGCCGCGCCTGGGACCGCTTCTCCAGCTCCGACGTCCAGGCGCCGAACGAGCCGGTCCAGCACTTCAGCGACCTCTCGGGCGCCGGCCGCGCCGATTTCTGGCGCGTCTCGCTCGACTCGCTCGGCGAAGAGCCTCTGCGCGGCATCGGCGCCGGCAGCTATGAGTTCGCATGGGAGCGTCACCGCACGATCGAACAGCCGCTGCACGACGCGCACTCCCTCTATCTCGAGGCCTTCGCCGAGCTGGGCGCGATCGGCGGCTCGATCGTGCTGGCACTCGTCGCGATCCTGCTCTGGAGCGGCTTCGCAGCCTGGCGCGCCGCGATCGATACCGGTGGGCGCGAGCGCAGCGCGCTGCTGCTGGCGGCGATGCTGGCCTTCGCCGTCGGCGCCGCCTTCGACTGGTTCTGGGAGGTGGCGGCGGTCGGCGCTGTCTTCTTCCTCGCCGCCGGGGCAGCCGTGGCGACACGTTGCCGCCAGCTCGCGCCCCGACCCCTTTCAGCCGAACCGCCGGCCGCCGGCCGGCGGCGCTCGGGCGACGGCAACTTCGGCCTTGTCGTCGCCGGCCTGGCGATGGCGTGGATCTCGGCGGTGGCGCTGATCGGACCGCTGCTGGTGGAGCGCGAGCTGAACGCAAGTCGCGACGCGGCCGCGGCCGGCAACCTGGCGAGCGCCACCGAGCACGCCGATAACGCGCGCTCTATCGAGCCTTGGGCCGGCTCCCCTTATGTACAGCTGGCGCTGCTGGCCGAGACGGAAGAGGACTACGAGGAGGCGCGCGCGCGACTGACGCAAGCGATCGACCGCGAAGATCGCAACTGGCAGCTTTACTACTTGAGGTCTAGAGTCGAGAGGGCGGCCGGCGACGCAGCCGCCGCACAGGCGGATGTCGAACAGGCTCGACGTCTCAACCCGCGAGAGGAATGCCTCGATGGGATCCCGAGCTGTGGATGAGCGCCAAACGCCGCGCGGGGCCGAACGGTCCGCGCCGCGGCAGGCCCCTGCCCCGCCGGCCGGCGGCGGGCCGCGACCCGGCCGCAGCGCCGTCGCCACCCGGCTCGGCCTGGCCGGCCCGGAAGGAGCCCGCGCGCAGGGGGCCCTGCTGCGCCGCCTGCTGGCCAGCGGCGACTGGGCGGCGCTGATCGCGACCCTGGCGGCGGTCACCGCGCTCAGCAGCCAGACCGACGTCGGCACCCTGTTCTGGGCGACGATGCTGAGTCCGATCTGGCCCGTCGTCCTGAAGCTCCACGGCCTCTACGACAACGACCACCGGCGGATCCGCCACAGCACCCTCGACGAGCTGCCCCGTCTCGCCTCCGCCGCCGCCCTCGGCACCTTGGCGCTCGACGGCCTGCTCTCGCTCAGTCCCGCCGGCGGACTGCCGACGGTCGACGCAATTGGTGTCGGCGTCGGCGCCCTGGTCGGCAGCGCGGCG
>DASTYR010000306.1:0-7841 GCA_035764795.1 Solirubrobacterales bacterium
CTCCGCCCGCGACATCGCCGATGAGGCCAAGCGCGCCGGTCGTCGTCGCCGCACCGAGCTGCTCGACGTCGGCCTCGGCCTCGCCGCGGCCTGGTTCCGCGATCTCGCCGCGGTCGCCGCCGGCGCCCCCGACGTCGCCCACAACCGCGACCGCCTCACCGAGCTCGAGGCTCGCGCCGCCGGCCTCGACCCCGCCCGCGTCCGCCAGGCCGCCGAGCTGGTCCAGGACACCCGCCGCCGCCTCGACCTCAACGTCTCCGAGGAGCTAGCCCTGGAGGCGCTCTTCTTCAGGCTCGAGCGCCTGCTCGCCTGAGCGTCCCTGACCGTTCTGTCGCCGCGCCTCCTCCAGCGCCCGCTCCTGGGCGAGCCGGGTGATCTGCGCCGCCTGGCGCGACATGATCACGCTGAAGTTAAGCGCCAGCCCCAGCAGCAGCAGCAGGATGATCGAGAAGAGGGCGACGTTGGTGTCGCGGACGCCCATCAGGTCGGCGACGACTCCAAGCAGCCCCGGGAACGCCGCCCCCGCCAGCATCCCCAGGCCGGCGACGAACCAGACGACGCTGTAGCGCTCCTGCAGCCGGTCGCGCCGGATCAGCTCCAGGATCATCGCCATGAAGACGAGCGCGATCGCCGCCGCCAGGATCCGCGTCTGCGAGGTCAGGTGAACCCTGGGCTCGGCCGCGGCGAGGAGCATCGCCGTCATCGCCTCCGCCTCCCGCGACCCGTTGCGCTCACCGCTCCGCCTCCACCCGTCGCGGCCGGAACTGGCCGACCAGCAGCACGATCATCCCCTTGAAGATGAAGAAGGCCGACTTCAGCGGCGTCAGGAACGAGGCGCCGCCGGCCCGCTCCAGCATCCGCACCGGCACCTCCTGCACGCGCAGCCCCTGCCGCACCGCCAGCTGCAGCGACTCGATCTCGGCGAAGTCGGGCGAGTAGTTCTCGCTGAACAGCGCCATCACGCGCCGGTTGGCAGCCCGCATCCCGCTGGTCGTGTCGGTGAAGCGCTGCCGCGTCGCCAGCGTCAGGAAGAAGCGGAAGACGCTGGTGCCGATCCGCCGCGACAGCGTCGGCCGGTAGTCGTCGCTCTCCGCCACCTCGGGGTCGCGGTAGCGCGAGCCCAGCACCAGGTCGGCCCGATCGGCGTAGACCTCCTCCAGCAGCCGCGCCACCTCGGCCGGCGGGTGCTGCCCGTCGGCGTCGAGGTGGGCGCAGAAGTCGTAGCCCTCGCGCAGCGCGTACAGGTACCCGGTCTGCAGGGCCGCCCCCAGCCCCTGGTTGAAGGGCAGCGACGCGACCCTGGCGCCGGCCTCGCGCGCCACCGCGGTCGTGCGGTCGGTCGAGCCGTCGTCGATCACCAGCACGTCGGCGCCGGGCAGCCGTTTCCGCACGTCGGCGACTACCGCGGCCACCGAATCCGCCTCGTTCCAGGCGGGGATGAAGACGAGGGTTCGCATAGCCGCGATTCTCCCATGTGCACCCGCCGATGCCGGTGTGTTAGTAAGCACTCATGAAAGGAATCGGCCGAATCGGCATGCGCCTTTGGCTGGCCGCCGCCTTCGCCGCGGTGGCGCTGCTCCCCGCTGCCGTCGTCTTTGCCTTCGGCGACCGGCCGCGGGCGGTGATCGGCGCGATCGCCCTCGGTGTCCTCCTCGGCTTCCTGATCGCGGTCGGGATCACGCATCGCGTCACCCGCCTGTCGCGCGCCGCCGGCGAGATGGCTTCCGGCTCCTTCGACGTACCGCTCGCCACCGGCGGCCGCGACGAGATCGGCGACCTCGCCCGCGCCCTCGAGTCGATGCGCGCCTCGCTAAAGGAGAGCTTCGGCGTCCTCACCGCCGATCGCAACAAGCTGCAGGCGATCTTCGACGGCCTCACCGACGCCGTCATCGTCGTCGACGACGATGGATCGCTGCGTTTCTCCAACCGCGCCGCGAAGAAGTTGCTAGACGCCGACGGTCGCCCTCCGGAGGCGATGCGGACGCAGCTCGAGCGCGCCGCCGGCCTCGGCTTCGCCGCCCACCCGGCGCTGCGGATCGGCGACCGCGCCTACGCGATGACCGCGCGCTCGCTGCCAGACGAGGGGGCCGTCCTCGTCGTCGCCCGCGATCGCACCGAAGAGATGCGTCGCGACCTGGCCGAAGCCGATTTCATCTCCAATGCCGCACACGAGCTGCGCAACCCGCTGGCCGGCATCTCGAGCGCGATCGAGGTGCTGCGCGAAGGCGCCAAGGAGGACCCCGAGGCGCTCGACCACTTCCTCGGCCGCCTCGCCGAGGACGCCGAGCGCATGAACCGCCTCACCCGCTCGCTGCTCACCCTCGCCCGGGTCGAGTCGATCGGCGCCGGGGAGACCGAGGCGGTCGACGTCGACGCCGCGGTCGCCGACACCGTGGAGGCAGTCGAGACCCCCGGGCACATCGAACTGAGCGTCGAGGTCGAGCCCGGTCTCGCCGCCAGCGGCGACCCGACGCTGCTGCGCCAGGTCCTCGTCGGCCTCCTCACCAACGCCTTCAAGCACACGCCGCTACCTGGAGCGGTTACGGTTCGCGGCCGTCGCGACGGCGAGAGGGAGGTGGTGGTGGAGGTGATCGACACGGGACCTGGCATCCCCGAGGAGGAGATAGAGCGGGTCTTCGAGCGCTTCTACCGGCGCGACGAGTCGCGGGTGCGCGAGGGCTTCGGCCTCGGCCTCGCGATCGCCCGCCGCATGGTCGACGTCATGGGCGGCGAAATAGGCGCCCATTCCGTCGAGGGGGAGGGAAGCACCTTCTGGGTCCGCCTTCCGGTCGCGGAACCGACTCCCACCCCGGTGGCCTGACCGTGAGGATGAGAATTAGATGAGCAGCGGTCGCGTCCTGATCGCCGACGACGAGCCCTCGGTCCGCGACTCGGTCGGCTACGCGCTCGCCCAGGAGGGCTTCGACGTGACATCCGCGGCGGACGGCGACGAAGCGGCCGAGATGGTCGGCGACGCCGTCCCCTACGACCTCCTGATCCTCGACATCATGATGCCGGGACCGAGCGGCCTCGACATCTGCCGCGACGTGCGCTCACGTAGCGCCGTGCCGATCATCCTCCTGACCGCCAAAGACGCCGAGGTCGACAAGGTCGTCGGGCTCGAGGTCGGCGCCGACGACTACGTCACCAAGCCCTTCTCGGTCCGCGAGCTGCTCGGCCGCGTCCGCGCCCAGCTGCGCCGCCGCGAGCTCGACCGCACGGCACCGGCGGAGGCCGTCCGCATCGAAGCCGGCCCGGTCGCGATCGACCTCGTCCGCCACCTCGCCACCGTCCACGGCGCGCCCGTCGCCCTCACCCGCTCCGAGTTCCAGCTGCTGCGCCTCCTCGTCGGCCGCCCCGGCGAGGTCTTCTCCCGCCGCAAGATCATGGAAGAGCTCTGGCAGAGCGAGTTCGACGGCGACGAGCGCGCCTGCGACGTCCACATCTCCAACCTGCGCCAGAAGGTCGAGCGCGACCCCCAGAACCCGGAGCTCGTCCTCACCGTGCGCGGCTTCGGCTACAAGTTCGACGCCGCCGGCGCCTGAGTCCGCACCACGTTCGCGAGCGTTCCCGACGCGCCGATCCGCAAGTTCGTCTTGAACATGAGGGGCGGTAAGAAGAGCCAGCTGGTCAACTCGCGCAACATCTGCCGTTCGCCCGGTCGGGCGAACGTCACGATGAGCGCCCAGAACGGCAGAAGGAACACCTCCCGCCCGCAGCTCCCGAAGCAGGAGCTGCGGGAAGGACACCTCGGCCCGGCGACCTCGCCGCTAGAGTTGAACGAAGTGCCCGGGTAGCTCAGCTGGTAGAGCACTTCCATGGTAAGGAAGGGGTCACGGGTTCGAGTCCCGTCCCGGGCTTGGGCAGATCGTCGTCGCTAGAATCGGCCTTGGCCAAGAGTCGGAAGGTCGAGCGAACCGGCGAGTGGACGCCCGATGGCGCTGCCGAGCGGGTCCTAGCGCCGTCAGCGCGCGCACGGTCACCCACTGGGAACCAACGACCTGGACATCGTTCCCGACCCTGATCCGAACTCGCCCCTACGACCTCGGCCGCCACACTCATGCGGCGCTGGTGCTGGCCTCCAGCATGAGCCTGCAGCGCCTCGCCCGCATCCAGGGACACGGGATCCGCGTCCTCGACGAGACCTACTCCAAGCAACTGGCCGAGTTCGAGGAGCGGGCGGGCCGCGTCGACCCGGTCACGGAGATCGAAGCCGCCCGGCGACTGGTCGCCCAAGCGGGCTAGGCTGGCGGCCGTGGACTTCTCGCTGAGCGACGAGCAGCAGGACTTCGTCGCCGCAATCCGCGACTTCTGTCAGCGGGAGTGCGGCACGCAGGAGCAGCGCGAGCGCCTCACCGACGGCCACAGCCTCCATCACAACTTCGACCTCTACAGGCAGATGGCCGAGCTGGGCTGGCTCGGCGTCACTATCCCGGAGCAGTACGGCGGCTCGGGCGGGTCGATGCTCGACGCCTGCCTCTTCATGGAGGAGACCTCGCGCGGCCTGGCGCCGATTGGAGGCTACGCGACGACCCTGATTGTCGCCGGGGCGACGCAGCGCTTCGGCAGCGAGGAACAGAAACGCGAGATCCTCGGCGGCATCGCCCGCGGCGCCGTTGAGGCGATCGCGATGACCGAGCCGGAGGCCGGCTCCGACGTCGGCGCCCTCAGTGCTTCCGCCGAGCGGGACACCGGCGGCTTCGTCCTCAACGGCCAGAAGGTCTTCATCTCCAACGCCCACATCGCCGACCACGTCCTCGTCGTCTGCCGCACGACCAAGGGAGAGTCCAAGCATCAGGGCCTCTCGATGATCTGGCTGCCGCGCGAGACGCCCGGCATGGAGATCGTCCCGATCAAGACGATGGGCGGCGAAGAGACCAACCACCTCTACCTGACCGACGTCGATGCACCCGAGGACGCGGTGCTCGGTGAGGTCGACCAGGGCTGGACGCAACTGATGGCCGGCCTCAACGTCGAGCGCCTGATCCTCGCCGCGACGATGCTCGGGATAGCCCAGCGCGTCCTTGACGATGCCCTCGCCTACGTCAAGGAGCGCAAGCAGTTCGGGCGGCCGATCGGCTCCTTCCAGGCGCTCCAGCACCGCCTGGCCGACATGGCGACCGAGGTTCAAGCCGCCCGCCTGATGACCTATTGGGTTGCGACCCTGACCGACGAGGACCCGGACCGGATGCTGCCGCGCGAGGCCTCGATGGTGAAGCTGCACGTCACCGAGGTGGCCAAACGCGTCGCCGTCGAGGGCATGCAGCTGATGGGCGGCTACGGCTACTCCTCCGAGTACGACATGGAGCGCCTCGTCCGCGCCACCATGGTCTCGACGATCTACGGCGGCACCTCGGAGATCCAGCGCAACATCATCGCCAAGACCTACGGTCTTTGAAGCGCCGCGAGGTGCAGCAGATCTAGAACTGCTACCGCGACGGGGTCAGGGGATGTGGCCGTGGGCCCCGAGCGCGGGCGGGGCGTGGCGCAGGCGCCCAGACCCGCCAGCGAAAGACCTTTGGCCGCCCCTTGCGGCCAAAGGTGTCGAAGGCGAGGACCGAGAACCGGTGGCGGCCGGGGCGGAGATTGCGATAGGTAACCGGAGACTCACAGGCTTTGAACCACTGCTCGTGATCAAGCTTGCAGGCGACCGTGGCCGCTGACGCAGAAGCTTTCAGCCAGAAAACGGCGCGAGGGTCGTTGGTCACCTTCGCCGGCCGGCGAAGGATCGAGACCCGCGGCTCGACAAAGGGAGGGAGGACGAACCCCGGGAGTTGTGGCTGGATGCCGAAGCCGCTCAGCGTCACCACGTGCGGCGACCCGGGCGCGTCGCTGGAGATCAGCAGGTCGCCGATCAGCGGTCCGGGACGGGTAGGCGCAAAGCGCACCTCGACGGTGCAGGTGCCACCGGGCGCCAGAACCTGGTCTGGGGCACAACTACCGCCACTCACCTCGAACTGGTCCTCGTCGCCGTGGATGTAGGTCACCGTCGCCAGCCAAGAGAGCGTCAGGTCGAGGCTGCCGGTGTTGGTAACGGTGAAGGTGTGGGGCGGTGAGACCGCGCCGAGCGGGAGCGCAGGGTATTCGTGCGTGCTTGGGGCGACCGAAAGCTCGGGCCCTGCGCCACGGCCGCTGAGCTCGACGGAGGCCTGTGGAGCCAGCCCGCCATGGCTCGCGACTTGGAGCGTTCCCTCCTTCGCTCCCGGCGTGGAGGGGTCGAAGTCGACGCTGATCTGGCAGCTGGCGCCGGGGGCGAGTTTCCCGCAGGTGTTGCCGGCCAGCCCGAAGCCCGCACCTTCGTTGCCCCCGACCATGACGAAGACCGCCGACAGCTCGACGTCTCCGGTGTTGCTGAGAGTGAAGGCCTTGGGGGGCGTAGGGCCGGTGCCGGGCACCACGGTTCCGAAGTCCCAGCTCGGCGGGTCGAAGGACCAGCTTGCGTCGCCATAAGCGGGGGGTGCAAGTGCAAGGAGCAGGCTGATGACAAAAATCCCCGCGCCGCCCCAGCCTCTGCGCCCAGTTTCTCTCCCTGCCGCTGCCAAGACACGGGAGTTTATCTTTTTTGGGTCTTGCCGTAGAAAGCATATGCCATATTTATGGCATGCGAACCACTCTCGACATCGACGATCGCCTGATGGAATCGCTTATGGCGAGGCACCCTGGGCAGAGCAAGACCAAGGCGGTAGAGGCCGCGATCGAGGAGCATTTGCGCCGCGGAGCAGTGGATTGGCTGCTGGCTCATGCCGGCAAGATCGAGATCGAAGACGTCTCGGCGGAGATGCGGGCGATCGACCGGCGGATCTGATTGGTCCTGGCGGATACCTCGATCTGGGTCGACTTCTCGCGCCGGGGGGTGACGGGCGATGCCGCCGCGATGGCTCGCCTGCTGGACAGCGGTGAAGTTTCCACTTGCGGACCGGTGGCGGCGGAGGTTCTCGCCGGCTTGGAGGGTGAGACCGCGGAGCGGATGTGGATGACGCTGGACTCGCTGCCGTGGATAAGCACACCTTCTGATCTATGGCGAGAAGTCGGAGCCGTTGCCCATCGGCTCCGACGAGCAGGAAAGGCCTCGCCCCTGACCGACCTGGCCATCGCGGTCGCCGCAGCCCGCGCCGGGCATGCCCTCTGGAGCTTCGACTCTGACTTCGAGCGCATCGCCGCCGTCCTCCCCGAGCTGGACCTCTACGACGCTTCCTGAGCTGCGGCGCCGCGCTATTCTTCAGCCCAGCCTCGCGCCCTGGGCCCGAGGTTTTTCCTTGTAACGGATCGATTCGCAACGAGGGAGTAAATGGCTCGCGGAGATGTCCGCATCGCGGTGACGCTGGCTTGCGAAGACTGCAAGCGGCGCAACTACCAGACCAACAAGTCGCGGCGAAACTCGCCGGACCGAGTCGAGCTGCGCAAGTTCTGCCGCTGGTGCGGCAAGCACACCGCGCACAAGGAGACCCGGTAGGCGGATGGCCAAGACGCGCGCACAGCGCAAGGCCGAGAAGCGGGCGCGGGAAGCCGAAGAACAGAAACGTCCCGGCGTCAAGCGCGACACCGAATCGCAGGCCCAGCACGACACCCAGGTCGGCGTCTCCGGCGACGTCGCCGAGGTCGAGGCGGTCGAGGCGGGGATCCGCGCCGGCGCCCCGGAGACGGCCCTCGAGACCCCCGACGCTCCGAAGCCGAGCCGCGCCCAGAAGCGCGCCGAGGCCAAGCAGGCCAAAGAGGCCGAGAAGCGCAAGCGTGCCGACCAGAAGCGCAAGGAGAGCGAGCAGCTCGCCAAGCGGCAGAAGCAGGCCGCGGCGGAGCGCCAGCGCGGCGGCGTCACCGGCTTCATCGCCTCCTGCTGGGCC
>DASTYR010000307.1:0-2797 GCA_035764795.1 Solirubrobacterales bacterium
TCAGTGGCCGACCAGAGGAGGCGATCCCGATCCTCGAACGGCGGCTCGAGATCCCCAACCAAACCGACGTGGTCGAACGCGAGCTCGCCGCCGCCCGCAGCGAAGCGGGTCAGTAGCGAGCGGGAGAGGGCGGGGATCAGCCGGCGACGTGGAACTCGATCGCGTGGATCTGGCTCTGCCCGTAGGAGCCGGTTTGAACCGGGCCGGCGGCGCTGACAAGGTCGCCGACGCCCGGCAGCGGATCTGGACGCAGCCCCTTGCGCACGTCGACTACGGTCAGGCCGGGCAGGGTTATCCCCTGCTGATCGGCGACGACGAAGTGAGCGTCGCCGTCACCGTCGGGGTCGACCCGCTCGACGTAGACGATGCGACCCTCGACGCTGCGGCAGGGGGCAAGTCCCGGCGGACAACGCGACACGGTGACCCGCTCGTCCGTCGCTGAGGGTGAGCGTCGAACGGAATGATCGTCAGCTCCCGACGACTGGCCCGAGGCCGGCTGCTCCTTATCCCCGCAACCCGACAACGGGGCGAGCACCGCCAGTGCGACGAGCGCGGCCGACAGCCGTTCGAGCATCGGCTCGAGCCTAGCTACCCTCGGACACGAGCTCGTCAAGAGGGCGGCCGCTGAGCACCGAGCGCGGCTCCTCGGCCACGACGTCGGAGCCCGGCAGCGCCGCGTCGTCGCGGCGCTTGATCAGCAGCCACTGCGCCTTCTCGCCGCGGCCGCGCGTGCGCTGCAGGGCGAAGCCGCCGCGCAGCTTCTCGCCGTGCAGGACGAAGACGGCATGGCCGCGCTCGAGCGCCTGCGGCCAGGCGACGCGTCCGCCCTGCTCGTAGTGGCCGCGATCCCAGACGATCACGTGGCCGCCGTTCACCTGCCCCTCGAACTCGTTGTAGGAGAGCGAGTGGTCGTCGACCTCGATCGCCAGGCGCTTGACCGCTGGATCCATAGAGGGGCCCTTCGGCACCGCCCACGAGCGCATGACCCCCTCGACCTCCAAACGCAGGTCGAAGTGACAGCTGGTGGCCGCGTGCTCCTGGACGACGAAGGCGCCGGCGCTGACGCCGCGAATCGCGAACTGCTCATGGCCCTCGACGGGAACCTTCTCGACGGCCACCTCGCCTATCTCTGCGCCCCGCGGTCCCTCGCGCAGGAAGGCGACGAGGTCGTCGACGGCCGTCTCCGCCCCCTCGACATGAACGCGCACGGAGCCATCGTCCTCGTTGCGCACCCAGCCCGTTGCGTCAAGCTGGCGCGCGCGCCGCAACGTCGCGTCGCGGTAACCCACGCCCTGGACGTGGCCGCGCACCACCGCTCGCACCGCGACCGTCTCCGTGTCGCTCACCCGTCGCTCCGAGCGGGCGGCGTCATCAGCGCGACCGGAACCGCCAGGCCGGCCGAGCGGCGCAGGGTGGCGATGCGGCGGCCGGGCTGCACGGCCGGTCGAACCTCGCTTACGCGATCGCCGAGTCCGGCGACGGTCGCGTCGAGGTCGGGAGCGACGAAGGCGAGGCCCCAGAAGAAGGCCGGGCGGTCCGGACCGCCGCCGCGCTCGATCGCCTCGGCTGGCTCCTGCACAACCTCGAGGATCGTCGCGCCGAGACGGAAGAACGCCTGCCGGGGAGCGCCCGCCGGAGTCGGCTCCTCGCGGATGCGACGCAGGTCGAGCCCCGCCGCCTCGAGGACGGCGACGGTGCGGTCGAGCGCCGGCGAGATCGCGACCACGTGGTCGAGGGCGACGACGCCATTGGGATGGAGGGGCGACTCGGCGGGCGGCGGGCGATCGGAGCGCCGAGTGGGCAACCCGTCAAGCTTGGTCTCTCGCACCCCCCGCAGCGACCAACCGATCAGGCCGCCCGGCCGATTGCCGGCAAGCCGCACTCGCACGTCGCCGACCACGCAGGTGTCGCCATCGACGGCGAAGCCGAGCGCTGACCAGGTGGCGGAGTCGTCCGCGGCCGTCAGCTCGTCAATCGTCACCGCCACGACATGCACCGTAGGCAACCGCGGCGACGATGGGTCTCTAGCGGCCCTCGGCGAGCGCGGCAGCCGGATCCGGATAGGCGAAGGAGCTGAGGCCGAGCCAATCGGGAAGGCTGCGCACGAGGTGCTCGGGGCCGCTGACCCGGACCCGCCGCGACCGCATCGCCGCACCCAGCTCGAGCCGACCGAGCCAGACCTCCGCCATCGCCCGCGCCTCGGCGTCGACCTGGAGGTCGATTGAGAAGCCCGGGTCCGAGAGGCAGACGTCGGCGTCCGAGCCCTGCGCCACCAGCCACCAGGCACGTTTGCCGTCCTCGGCGTCGCGGTAGCGGAAGAAGGTCACGATCGGGTCTTGGGGCAGGCGATCGAGCCGCAGCCGGCGCCGCATGTCCCACATCAGCAGCGACGGATCGGCCTCCTCGTCGCTGATCTCGCGCTTCAGCCAGTCCCGGCTCCAGGTCCCGAGCGAGACAACCAGTGGCCCCAGCGCCTCCCCGGCCGGAGTCAGGCGGTACGAGTGGCCGCGCTCGCCCTGGAGCGGCTCGCGGACCAGCAGGCCGGCCCGCTCCAGCTCGCGCAGCCGTTTGCTGAGCAACGAGGAGGACATGCGCGGAACGCCGCGCTGGAGGTCGTTGAATCGGGTGCTCCCCATCAGCAGCTCGCGGACGACGAGCAGCGTCCAACGCTCGGTCAGGACCTCGGCCGCCTGGGCGACCGGGCAGAACTGTCCGTAGCTCTCCGGCATCTCTCCTCTGGGCGAGTCTACGCGCCTAACTGCAGATCTTGAAGTTGATCGCTTGTCCTCGCGAGCGT
>DASTYR010000308.1:0-2064 GCA_035764795.1 Solirubrobacterales bacterium
TGCAGGGCGAAGAGGGCGATGTCGCGGCGGTGCGAGCCGGGGCGACGGCGGCGATCGGTGCCGCCTTCGCGGTTCCGCTTCTGCGGCGGCGGCTGCGCGTCCCCCCGGCGGCCACCGTCGCCGCGTGCGCCGTCGGGCCGCTGGCGCTGGCCGTGCTGCAGCCGCGCTCGCACCGCCGCGACATCGCCCTCTTCGCCCTGCAGATGTGGGCCTTCACGATGGCCCACGAGCTTCCCTACGACGATCCAGAGGGGCTGCGTCGCCGCCTGCGCACCCGTTACCCGATCGTCCTGGACCGCGCGATCGGGCTTGGCAGCCTGCCCAATGCCCGCCTGCAGCGGGCCCTGTGCCGTCTGCCGCGGGTACGCCCGCTGGATCGCTTCCTCACCTGGGTCCACTGGCTCTGGTTCCTCGAGCCCTACCTGGCCCTGCTCTTCATCCTGCTGCGGCATCCCGAGCGCTTCCCGCGCGCCGCTCGCCAGATGGCCGCCGTCTTCGACATCGGTTGCGCCGTTTACTTCGCGGTGCCCACGGCGCCCCCGTGGTGGGCCTCAGAGCAGGGGCTGACCGGCGAGGAGGTGCAGCGGATCATGGTCGAGGTGGGGGAGGGGACCTGGGGGCAAGCCTGGCCGGCCCTCTACGGTGCGCTTGGCGGCAACCCGTGGGCGGCGATGCCCTCCCTTCATTTCGCAACCTCGACGATGGCTGCGATCTCGCTCAGTGAAGCCGGGCGGGCGCCGGGAGCGATCGGCTGGAGTTACGCGCTGACGCTTGGCTTTGCCCTCGTCTACCTGGGTGAGCACTACGTCACCGACCTCGCCGCCGGCGGGGCTCTGGTTGCTGCCGTGCGGCGCGGCGAGCCGCTCGCGGAGCCGCTCGTCGAGGCGACGAACCGCGGGCTGCGGCGCCTCGAGCGCATTGCCAACGGCTAGATCATCTAGCGTCCCCGGTCGTGTCCTCCGCGGACCCGGCTAACGGCCACGGCAGCGCCGAAATGCCACTGCTGACGCGCCGGCGCGTCGCGCAGACGTCGCTGCTGGTCCTGATCCTGGTGATCGGGATCTACTTCCTCTTCCCGAAGCTGTTCGGCCTCGGTGACGCGCTGAGCAAGCTGAGCGAAGCCGAGCCGCTTTGGATCGGCGTCGCGATCGGCTTCACCGTTGCTGCGACCGGCACCTACATCGCCCTCTTCAAGGCGGTCGTCGGCGGCCAGGTGTTGCGACTGACCTGGCGGGAGACCTATGAGATCAACCTGGCGGGAGTTGCCGCGACGAGGCTCTTCTCCGCCGGTGGGGCGGGGGGAATCGCGCTCACCTACTGGGCGCTGCGGCGAGCGGGTATGCAACGCCGCGACGTCGCCCGGCGGATGGTCGCCTTCCTCGGCCTGCAGTACGTCTTCTATCCACTGGCCGTGATCGTCTTCGGGATCTTGCTGCGCACCGGGGTGCTGCCCGGCGAGGACGCGGTCGAGCTGACGGTCATTCCCGCCGCGGTGGCCGGCCTGGCGCTGCTGATCGGGCTGCTGATCATGCTCGTACCGGCGGATCTAGGCGATCGGGTGACGCGATTCTCGAACCACGAGCGCATGCATGAGATCGCCGCCAACCTCGCCAAGGTGCCGGCGACGATGGGCGAAGGCTTCCGGTTCGCGCTCGGGCTGCTGCGCAGCCCTTCTAAGGGCGGGTTGGCGCTGTTTGGCGCGGCCGGCTACTGGGCGGCGAACATCGGCATTCTCTGGGCCTCGTTCAAGGCCTTTGGCATCCACGTCCCGATCGCCGTGGTGATCCAAGGGTTCTTCCTCGGCATGGTCGGCAACCTCTTCCCGCTGGCGCCGGGAGGCGTGGGAGCCGTCGACGCGGGAATGATCGGCGCCTTCGTCCTGTTCGGCCTGCCCGAGGAGACCGTTTTCCCGGCGATCTTGGTCTACCGCACCGTCGCCTTCTGGTTGCCGCTGGTGCCCGGGGTCGTCGCCTTCTTCCAGCTGCGGGGCCGCGTGCACGAGTGGGAGGAGACGGGCCTGCCGGTCGAGCGGGCGCAGGAGCCGGTGGAGCGCGGGTCGGTGGC
>DASTYR010000309.1:0-2696 GCA_035764795.1 Solirubrobacterales bacterium
CTGAGGAAGCACCTCGCCCCGCGCGGCGACCGAGCACTGGCAATGTTCAGCGCTTTTTGATTATCTATGCATATATCTGTGTAAAGGAGGCGGGCCCGGAGGTTGGGAGGCAGTTGCTCGCCGCAGGGAAAGGGAGGCTCCACATGCTCAGAAGGCGTGCCATCTTCTCCACCGCGCTTGCGCTCTGCTTGGCCGGCGCGACGCTCGTTCCGGCCGCGTCGTTCGCGGTTGACCCGATCCTCTTCGTCCACGGCTACACGCGCAGCGCCTCGGACTGGAACACGTTCATCGCCAACTTCGAAAAAGACGGCTGGACGAAAAAACAGCTGCGGGCATACAGCTACAACACCTCGACCTCGAACAAAACCACCGCCGAAACGACGGTGAAAAGCGAAGTCGAAAAACTGCTCTCCTCAACCGGGGCATCGAAGATCGACGTAGTCGCCCACTCGATGGGCAGCCTCAACACCCGCTGGTACATCAAGTTCCTCGGCGGCGAATCGAAAGTTGACGAGTGGGTCTCGCTGGGCGGTCCGAACCACGGCACCGACTTCGCGAACTTCTGCTTCAGCGCCTCGTGCGTTGAGATGCGGGTCGGCTCGAAATTCCTCGGCGAACTCAACGCCGGCGACGAGACGCCGGGCACGGTCAACTACGGCACCTGGTGGTCGCCCTGCGACTCGATCATCAACCCCGACTCGAGCGTGCCGCTGAGCGGTGCCACCAATACCGAAACCGCCTGCATCTCGCATCAGTCGCTGACGACCGATGCGACCGTCTACTCGCAGGTCCGCGAATTCGTCAAATAGAGAGACCTGATCGCGCGAAAACCACCGGGGTGCCCAGGGCGCCCCGGTGGGCGCGCATTCGGCCTGATCGCCCCGCGGCCGTACCGTTATGTTCTCGCTGTGGAGGCGCAAACCGAGCCGATCCGCGTCCTGGTCGTCGACGACGAGGAGGACTCGCGCACCCTCCTGGTCGAGATGCTGAGCGATCAGGAGCAGGTCACGGTGGCCGGCACCGCCTCGAGTCCCGCCGAGGCGGTCGAGGTGGCCCAGGTCCTCCACCCAGACGTCGTCCTGCTCGACTGGATCATGCCCGACGGCGGCGGCCCGAAAGCGGCCACCGACATCGTCGCCGCCAGCCCCTCGACACGGGTCTTGGGCGTCAGCGCCGGCGACCCGACGCACGCCTCGCACGAAATGATGATGGGCGGCGCCCACGGCTTCCTGCCCAAGGGCTCGAGCGTCGAGCAGCTGGTCGACGCGATCCGCAGCGTCGCCCGCTTCTGAGCGACCCGGACCAGCGTCAGGGGCTCAGCCCGTCGACGCGGCCCGGCAGCTTGACGATCGAGAGCCAGAACTCCTCCATCGAGCGCACCACCCGCAGGAACTCGTCGAAGTCGACCGGCTTCTGCACGTAAGCGTTGACGTGCTGCGCGTAGGAGCCGACGATGTCCTCGGCGGCGCCAGAGGTGCTGAGCACAATCACGGGGAGCTCGGTCAGGGCCGGGTCCTCGCGGATCTCGCGCAGCACTTCGCGGCCATCCTTCTTCGGCAGGTTGAGGTCGAGGATGACGAGGTCTGGCCGCGGTGCCTCGGCGTGCTCTCCTTCCTTGCGCAGAAAGGCCATCGCCGCCTCGCCGTCCATCACCGAATGCAGCTTGTTGGCGATCTTGGCGTCGCCGAGCGCCTCTTCGGTCAGCACGATGTCGTCGGGGCTGTCCTCGACGAGGAGAATCTGAATCGGGCTCATCACCGCTCCCCTCCCCCTCGGCCGATCGTGAAGACGAACCCGGCGCCGCTCCCGTCCAGGCCCTCGCCGATCGAGATCTCGCCGCCGTGCCGTTCGACGATCTTCTTGCAGATCGCGAGGCCGATCCCGGAGCCCTCGTACTCGTCGCGGCTGTGCAGGCGCTGGAAGGCGCCGAAGATGCGCTGGCGCTGCTCGGGCGCGACGCCGATCCCGTTGTCGCGGACCGCGAAGCGCCAGCCGTCGCCCGTCGCTTCGCCTTTGACCTCGACCCGAGGCTGTGCGGAGTCGTTGAACTTGAGCGCGTTGGCGATCAGGTTCTGGAAGAGCTGCTGCAGCTGGTTGCGGTCCGCCTCCACCCTCGGCAGGTCGCCGAATCGCACCTCCGCGCCCGACTCCGAGATCGCCCCGCCGAGGCTCTCGACGACCTCCTCGACCAGTGCCTTCGCCTCGACCGGCCGTCGCTCGATCTCGGCCCTGCCGGCGCGAGAAAACGCGAGCAGGTCGGCAATCATCGTCTGCATTCGCGCCACGCCGCCAACCATCCGCTCGATGTACTCGCGGCCCCGCTCGTCGACCTGGTCCTCGTAGCGGCGCTGCAGGAGCTGGGCGAAGCCGGAGATCGTCCGCAGCGGCTCGCCGAGGTCGTGCGAGGCGATGTAGGCAAACTGCTTGAGCTCGTCGTTAGAGCGTTCCAGCGCCGCTGCCATCGCCCGCAGCTCCTCGTCGGCGCGACGTCGCTCGGTGACGTCGGTGGCGCGAGCGTAGATCAGCCCATCGGAGCCCAGTTGCGAGCTCCAGTGCAACCAGTGGACGTTGCCGGCGCGGTCCAGGTAACGGTTCTCGAAGTCGACGGAGCCCTCGCCGCCGAAGATCCGCGCCGCCTCCGCTTCGGTTCGCTCGCGGTCGTCGGGGTGGACCAGGTCGATGAAACCGCGGTCCTT
>DASTYR010000310.1:0-4353 GCA_035764795.1 Solirubrobacterales bacterium
CTGGTTCGTCGTGCCGCAGTTCTTCGGCTTCCTGATCTTCATGATGGCCGGCTTCGCCGAGACCAACCGCACGCCCTTCGACATGCCCGAGGCCGACGCCGAACTCGTCCAGGGCTTCATGACCGAGTACGGCGGCATGCGCTTCGGCAGCTTCCTGCTGGTCGAATACATGGAGATCCTCGTCGTCTCCGGAATCGCCGCGGCGGTCTTCCTCGGCGGCTGGATGGGCCCCGGCCCCGGCTTCCTCGACCCGCTCTGGATGCTGGCCAAGATCATGGGGCTGATCCTGCTCTTCATCTGGGTGCGGGCGACGCTGCCGCGGCTGCGCTACGACCAGCTGATGAGCCTCGGCTGGAAGATCCTGCTGCCGCTGGCGACGCTGAACGTGCTGGTGACCGCGGTCCTGGTGGTGGTCACCTGATGAGTGTGGCGACTTATCCGTCATATACACGGGTTTCCCGCCACAGCGGAGGCTTTCGTGGCTGAGTTCCCGTACCTGAAAGACCAGGACGTCGTCGCGGTCCAGCGCGGCCCCGAACCCGGTGGGATCGGCGGCGCATACCGCGCCTTCGGCGAGACGCTGCGCGGGCTGAAGACGACGATGGCGCGGCTGATCGAGGGGCCGTTGACGATCGAGTACCCCGAGGAGAAGACGCCTGTCTACCCGCGCTTCCGCGGCCGCCACAAACTGCACAAGTTCGAGGACAGCGGCCTCGAGAAGTGCGTCGGCTGCTCGCTCTGCGCCGCCGCCTGCCCGGCCGACTGCATCCGCGTCGTCGCCGCCGAGAACATCCCCGGCGAGCGGGTCTCGGCCGGCGAGCGCTACGCCGCCGTCTACGAGATCAACCTCTCGCGCTGCATCTTCTGCGGCTACTGCGAGCTGGCCTGCCCCTTCGACGCGATCACGATGGGCCACGACTACGAGATGGCCGACTACGACCGTGACGACCTGATCTTCACCAAGGAGATGCTGCTTGCCGAGCCGGTCGAGCGGACGCCGCTGAGGAGCGAGGGCGAGTAGTGGAGGAGGTGCTGTTCTTCGCCGGCGCCCTCGGCGCCCTGGGCGGCGCGGTCGGCGTGATCGCGATGCGCAACCCGCTCTACAGCGTGCTGGCGCTGATCGTCCACCTCTTCTCGCTCGCCGTCCTCTTCCTGCTGCTCAGCTCGGCCTTCCTCGCCGCCGCTCAGGTGGTCGTCTACGCGGGCGCCGTGATGGTCCTCTACGTCTTCGTCGTCGCCTACGTCGGCGGCGACCAGGAGTCCGCCTGGGAGCCGATCCCCGGCCAGCGCTTCCTCGCCCCCCTCCTCGGCATCGCCCTCTTCGTCGAGCTGGCGATCGCCGTCCTAGGCTCCTCCCTGCTGGCCTTGGGCACTGATGGGCCGGAGGTACAACCGGGCTTTGGAGACCCGGCCGCGATCGGCGAGCTTCTCTTGGAGCGCTTCCTGGTCGCCTTCGAGGCTTCGTCCATCTTGCTCTTGCTCGCCGCAGTGGGGGCTGTGGTGCTCGCAGGCCGGCGTGGCCCCGGCGGGGACGCCGGTGCCTCCCCCGAACGTTTTGCGCGGGAGGAGCCGGGCGCTAGCGGCGACAGCCCCCCGACTCCCCATCGACGAGTTGCGAGTGAGGGGGAGGTACCGGTGGCGCCGCCGGGGGAGGCACCGGTGTCCCCACCCCGCGGAGCGCAGTCATGAGCATCGAGTGGTACATCGTCCTGTCGTCCCTGCTCTTTGCAGTAGGTGCTATGGGCATCCTCATAAGGCGCAGCCCGGTCGTCATCCTGCTCTGCCTCGAGCTGATGCTCAACGCCGGCAACCTCGCCCTGATCGCCTTCAGCCGGATGGTCGGCAACCAGGAGGGTCAGGTCTTCGCCCTAATCGTGATGGTGATCGCCGCCTGCGAGGTCGTCGTCGGGCTCGGCCTGATCGTCGCGATCTTCCGCCGTCGCCTGCCGCTCGACGTCGACGAGCTGAGGGAGCTGCGCGGATGAGCACGGGGAGAACAGCGTGAGCGCTTCGTCCTGGGCCTGGCTGGTCCTGCTCTTCCCGCTGCTCGGCTCGATCGTCACCGCGCTCGGCTTCCGGGCGCTGCCCGAACGCGCCGCCGGGGCGATCGGCACCGCGGCGATCGCCCTCTCCTTCGCCTGCGGCATCGGCGCCCTGCTCAGCCTGCTTGGCGAGGAGCCGGAGGCGCGCCACCACGCCTCGTCGCTGTGGACTTACGCCAGCGGCGGCGGGCTCGACATCGATCTGGGCATCCTCGTCGACCCGCTCTCGGTCTTCATGGTCCTCGTCGTCACCGGCGTCTCGACCCTGATCCACCTCTACTCGTTCGGCTACATGCGCTCGGACGCCGGCTACCGGCGCTTCTTCAGCCTCCTCAACTTCTTCGTCTTCTCGATGCTGCTGCTGCTCCTCGCCGGCAACTTCGTGCTCTTGATCGTCGGCTGGGCCTTCGTCGGCTTCGCCTCCTACGCGCTGATCAGCTTCTGGTACCGGCGCGAGACGGCTACCCGGGCGGGGATGAAGGCGTTCGTGATCAACGTCGTCGGCGACATCGGGCTCGTCCTCGCCGCCCTGCTGATCTTCCGCGAGTTGGGGACCTTCGACTTCGAGGGTGTGTTCCAGGCGGCGCCTGACGCCTTTACGACCAACGAGTGGACGGTGACGGCGATCTGCCTGCTGCTCCTGGTCGGCGCCTTCGCCAAGTCGGCGCAGCTGCCGCTCCACACCTGGCTCGCCGACGCGATGGAGGGACCGACTCCCGTCTCGGCGCTGATCCACGCGGCGACGATGGTGACCGCCGGCGTCTACCTGATCGCCCGCGCCCACCCCCTCTTCGGCCTCGCCCCGACCGCCGCCGACATCGCCGCCTTCGTCGGCCTGGCGACCCTGCTGGTCGCCGGGACGATCGCGCTCGTGGTGACCGACCTGAAGCGGGCGATCGCCTACTCGACGATGAGCCAGATCGGCTACATGGTCGTCGGCGTCTCGATCGGCGCCTTCAGCGCCGGCATGTTCCACCTGATGACCCACGCCTTCTTCAAGGCGCTGCTCTTCATGGCCGCCGGCTCGATCATCGCCGCGATGGCCAACGACCAGAACATCGACCGGATGAGCGGCTTCGGCAGGGCAATGCGCTTCACCTCGGCGATGCTCTTGATCGGCGGCCTGGCGCTCGCCGCCTTCCCGGGCACGTCGGGCTTCTTCTCCAAGGACGAGATCCTCGCCTTCGCCGAGGCGCGCGGCGGCATGTACACGATCTTCGTCGTGCTCGGCTACGCGGGAGCGTTCCTGACCGCCGTCTACACCTTCCGCCTCGTCTTCCGGATCCTCCCTGGCGAGCCCTGCCGCGAGGCTCAGGAGCTGATCGACACGGACCACGTCGCCCACGGCGAGCCGGCCAACCCGGTGACCGGGGAGCGCGAGGACACCGACGTCGGCTTTCCCGGGCCAGAGCACCACATCGCCGAGCAGTCGGTGCCGATGAAGCTGGCGATGGGAGTGCTCGGCGTGCTGGCGCTGGTCGGGGGGCTGATCCAGGTCCCCGGCGTCGACCATCTCGTCACCAGCTTCCTCGATCCCGTCTTCCACGACTCCGTGCTGCTCGAGGTCCACCCGACGGCCGGGGCCGAATGGGCCGGCCTCGGAATCGGCGGCGCGATCTCGATCCTCGGAATCGCCCTCGCCTACTTCCTCTACGTCTCCCAGCCCGCCACCCCGGCGATCCTGATCAAGCGCCTGCGGCCGCTCCACACGCTGTTCGTCAACAAGTGGTACTTCGACGAGCTGATCGACGTGCTGATCGTGCGGCCGGCGCTGGCGATCGGCCGCTTCGCTAACCGGACCTTCGAGCGGCTCGTCGTCGACGGGCTCGTCACTGGAACGGCCGAGACGGTGCGCGGCGCCGGCGGCATCGTCCGCCTCGTGCAGAGCGGTTTCGTGCGCAGCTACGCGCTGCTGCTGATCGCCGGCTTCGCCGGCCTCGCCCTCTACTTCCTGGTGGTGTCCTCGTGAGCAACTCGCTGCTCTGGACCCCGCTGGCCTTCGGCCTGGTCGGCCTCTTCCTGCCCCGACGCGCCGTGGGTTGGTGGGCGACGCTCGGCACGGCGGTGACGCTGGGGATCGCGGTCGCGATCCTCGCCGGCTTCGACTCCGGCGCGGCAGGACTGCAGAACACGGTCGACGTCGAGTGGATCCCCGGGCTGGGCGTCGACTACAGCCTCGGTGTCGACGGGCTCAACGTCTTCCTGCTCTTGCTGACTGCGCTGCTGTGGATGGCCGGAATCGCCTTCGCCGCCTTCCGCCAGCCGGATCGGCCGCAGCTCTTCTTCTTGATGATGCTGCTGGCCGAGACGG
>DASTYR010000311.1:0-6272 GCA_035764795.1 Solirubrobacterales bacterium
GGTCTTCGACGCCTACCGCATCACGCCGGTCTCCTAGCCCGACGCTGACGGAGCTCAGGCGACGATGGTCAGGGCGGCCGGGGCGATGCCCAGCTCGATCCGGGTGCGCTCGCCGATGTAGTCGCCGTCCACCTGGACGGGGAAGGGGCGCGTGGTGCCGTCCTTGGTCTCTGAGAGAGAGCTGACCGTAGCGCTGGTGACCCCCTCGATCTGCTCGATCTGCCGGTGGCGCGCCGCTGGTCGTCTTTCGCTGAACAGACGTGGGATCAGCGTCGGCATGTCCCGCTGGGCCGCCCGCCGCAGGACGCCGAGCACGAGCTTGCCATCGTCGATCGCGATGCCCTCGCAGACGCGGATCGGGCGCCCGCCGAAGTAGGTGAGCGGATCGGAGTTCTGGGCCAGGGCCGTCACTCCCTCGGCGCTGTGGCCTTCGACGTCGGCCCGCAGCCGGACCGGGTTCACCATGTAGTTGCGGTAGAGCGCCGAGATCGCTGCCCAGCTGTAGTAGTAGGGACCTGCGGTCGCCTTGAGGCGCGGGTGCGCATCGACGCGCCGGACAACGGTGGCGTCGATACCGGCGCCGCACGAGAAGACGAAATAGCGATCGTCTACGACGCCGAGGTCGACCTTGCGCGGCGCCCACGCGTCGGCCAGCGCCAGCAGGTGCTCGGTTGCGTCGACCACATCGTTGGGGATCCCCAGGGTGCGGGAGACCACGTTGGTCGAACCCCCCGGCAGGATCGCCACCGGGACGTCGGTGCCGGCGACGCCGTTGGCGACCTCGTTGAGGGTGCCGTCCCCGCCGAAGGCCACCACCACGTCATAGCCGCCGCCGCAGGCCTCGCGCCCGATCTCGGTCGCGTGGTTCTGCGCCTCGGTCAGCACGGCCTCGACCTCGTAGCGCCCCTGCAGCGCGTAGACGACGAGATTCTTAAGCCGATCCGAGACCGTCGTCGCGTAGGGGTTGACGATGATCAGCATCCGCTTCTTGGCCGGGCGCCTACCGGGTCGCCTCATAGCGGATCACCTCCCCGTCGTCTGCTTCGCGCACGCGACCCTCGTTGACCAGCAGGTCGGCGTGGCCGATCACCTCCGAGAGGGTGAGGAACGCCTGGGTGACGGCGACGTTCCCCCAAATTGCCTGTGCGATCCCATAGCCCGTGCGCGGTTGCTCCTCGATCAGCCGGTAGATCTTCTCCTTGCGGCGCTCGTGCATGGCGAAACGGCTGTCGATCAGGGCGGCGTGGTCGACGATCGCGTCGCCATGGCCCGAGAGAACCACCTCGGCCGGCATCTGGCGCGTCTCGTGCAGCGACTCGATGTAGGTGACGAGCGCCTGGACGCGCTCCGTCGAGCCGTCAAGCGGACGCGTGATCAGCGGGTTCGAGGAAACGTCGGCGATCAGGTGGTCGGCGGCGAGCAGAATGCGTCGCTCCTCGTCCCAAAAGACGGTGTCGGAGGGGCTGTGGCCGGGTCGGTGCAGCGCTTCCAGCTTGCGATCCCGGAAGTCGAGTACCTCGCCGTCGGCGAGGGGCCGCGTCACCTCTGCCCTGGCGCCCCAACCGCGGAAGCTACGCGACACGCTCTGCAGGGCGAAAGCCACCTCCGCGGGGATGCCGTTGCGGAGCATCAGCTCGACCGCGAACTCGTCCTCGCGCTCGGCGTCCTCGCCGAAGTTGGCGAGCCGTTCGGCGGCGAGGCCGAGGGCCGCGACCTCGGCGCCGGAGTGGTCGACGACGATCTCGACCAGGCCGAGGTGGTCGATGTGCTGGTGCGTGAGAATCACCAGCTCGATGTCCTCGAGCGAATGGCCGTGGGCAGCGAGCTGCGCTCCCAGCTCGTCGAGCGCCTTGCCCGAGTTCGGGCCGGTGTCGACCAAGGTCAGCGGGTCGTCCTCGATCAGGTAGCAGTTGACCCGCCCGACCGCGAAAGGAGTGGGGATGCGGAGGCGGTGGATGCCGGCTTCGGCGGCGCGGTCCAGCGCCTGCTCGGGCGTGAGGCTCACGCCCGGATCAGCCTCAGCAGCTCGTCCCGCTTCGCTTCCATGTCCTCGCCTGAGACGAGCGACTCGAGGTTGAGCCGCAGCAGCGGCTCGGTGTTGGAGGGCCGCACGTTGAAATGCCAGTCGGGGTAATCGACCGAGACTCCATCAAGGGTGGTGATCTCGCCGTCGGCGTAGGTGGCCGCTATCTCATCCATCTTCGCCCCCTGGTCCGCGACCTCGGAGTTGATCTCGCCGGAGATGAAGTAGCGCGAGCGGAACTCGGCCATCAGCTCGGCCAGCGGACGGCCGTCGACCGAGAGCAGCTCCAGCATCAGCAGCGCCGGAATCGTGCCCGAGTCGGCGCACCAGAAGTCCCGGAAGTAGTAGTGGCCGGAGACCTCGCCGCCGAAGATCGCCTTCTCCTCCCGCATCCGCTGCTTGAAGAAAGCATGTCCGACTCGCGAGAGGTCCGAGCGGCCGCCCTCGGCGGCGACCAGGTCGGGGACGGCGCGGCTCGAACGGGGGTCGTAGAGGACGGTCGCGCCCGGCTCCTTGACGAGCGCGGCACGGGCGAGCAGGGCGCAGACGAAGTCACCGTCGCAAAACACCCCGTCACCGTCGATGAAGAAGCAGCGGTCGGCGTCGCCGTCCCAGGCGATGCCGAGGTCGGCGCCGCTGGCCCGCACCCGCTCGACGATCAGGCGCCGGTTCTCCTCCAGCAACGGGTTGGGCTCGTGATCGGGGAACTCGCCGTCGGGCTCGAAATACATCTCCTCCAACTCGAGGCCGAGCTGGCGCAGGATTGGCCCGACCATCGGCCCCGCCATACCGTTGCCGCCGTCGACGACGACCTTCAGCGGTCGCACCTTGTCCGGCTCGATGAAGGAGAGGACGTGCTCGCGGTACTCATCCCAGATCTCGACCGCCTCGACCGAGCCGCCGCCCGGCGCCTCACCGAGGCCGGCCTCGATCTCCCGCCGCACGTCGCCGATGCCGGCGTCGCCAGAGAGCGCCAGCGCCCCCTCGCGGATCAGCTTGACGCCGGTGTAGGCCTTGGGGTTATGCGAAGCGGTGACCATGGCGCCGCCGTCGAGTTGGCGCGAGCCGACCAGGTGGTAGAGCATCTCGGTCGCGACCATGCCGGTGTCGAGGACGGTCACCTCCTCGGCGAGGAGTCCCTCGCGCAGCGCCGCTGCCATCGCCGGCGCCGTGAGCCGCATATCGCGACCCAGGCCCACCCGCAGCTGGTCGGTTCGCTTGCCCCGCAGCCGCGCCAATACCCGCGCGAAGGCGCGGCCGATCGCGCCGGCGGTGGTCTCGTCCATCTCGGAGCCGTGGAGGCCGCGGATGTCGTACGCCTTGAAGATGCCGGGCGGAGCGAGGACCGGGTCGCTCAAAATGCTCCCTTCAGCGCCTCGTAGCTTTGCTCGAGCGTCTGCGGCATCACCTTCGTGTCGGCGATCACCGGCATGAAGTTGGTGTCACCGCCCCAGCGGGGAACGACATGAAGGTGGATGTGGTGCTCGAACCCGGCGCCGGCGACGCGCCCCTGGTTGAAGCCGACGTTGAAGCCGTGCGGCGAGTAGACCTGCTCCAGCCGGCTCATCGCCGTCTGCGCCAGCGCCATCATCTCGGCCGTCGTCTCCGCCGGTAGCTCCTGGATCCGGCCGAGGTGCTCGAACGGCGCCACCATCAGGTGCCCGTTCGTGTAGGGGAAGAGGTTCAGCATCACGAAGCAGCGCTCGCCGCGGTGAACGATCAGGCTCGCCTCGTCGTCGCCAGCCGCCGGCTTGGCGCAGAAGACGCACTCCTCCTCGATGTCCTTGGACGCGTCCTTCACGTAGGCGAGGCGCCAGGGCGCCCAGATCCTGAAATTAGCCACTCACGGCAGGCTATAAGTACCGCGACGCCTTAGAGCCAGCCACGGTTGCGGAAGTACCCCACCATCCCAAGCAGCATCGCCACCATCGCGCCGAGCAGGATCCAGAAGGCGGTGCTGTCGCCCTCGCCCGGCACGTGCACGTTGGCCCCCCAGATGCTCGCGATCAGCGTCAGCGGCAGGACGATGACGCTGATCGAGGTGAGGACCCGGAGGATGTCGTTGACGCGGTGGGAGATCACCGACTCGTTGGTCTCGGCCAGCGCTCCCACCACCTCCTTGTAGTTCTCCAGCATGTCCCAGATGCGCTCGTGGGCGTCGACGATGTCGTCGAAATAGATCTCGAGGTCGAGGTCGGTGGCGAGATAGCGCTGCTTGACCTTCTCGAGGTCGCGCAGGACCGGGCGCTGCGGGCGGATCACCTTGCGGAAGTTGATGATCTCCTGCTTGGCGTTGGAGATGTCGCGCACGACCTCCTCCGAGCGCCCCTCGAAGATGTCGTCCTCGAGTGCGTCGAGCTTGTTGCCGATCTTGCGTAGCATCGGAAAGCAGTAGTCGAAGCTGTCGTCTACCAGCCGGTAGAGCAGGTAGCCGGAGCCACGCGAGAAGATCTGCTCGCGCAGCTCCTCTTTGGCCCGGCAGCGCTCGAACAGGTAGGCGACGGGTTGCAGGGGCTGGTTGGGAATCGTGACGACGTAGCCCGGTCCGACGAAGAGGTCGAGCTCGCCCGCCCCCAGCCGGCCGGCTGCCGGGTCGAAGACTGGAAAGTGGAGGACGATGAAGAGGTACTCGTCGTAGACGTCGATCTTCGGACGCTGATTGCGCGAGAGCACGTCCTCGAGATCAAGGGCATGGAACTCGAAGTGCTCTTCCAGCCACTCGCGCTCGAGGGCGCCGGGCCGCTCGATGTTGATCCAGCGCAGCCCTGAGGAGTCGATTTGCTCGACGCGGGGCGCCTGCGGCTCAGGCGCCGGCGGCGCGAGGAGCGCGTCGCGGCGGGGAGCCCGTCGCAGCCGTGGTTTCGGAAGGTTCGGCATCGCTCTGGCTCACGATCTCGGCGGGCATGGCGGTCACTAGGTTAGTCGGCGGACGCGTCGCGAACCGGACGGACCACCTCTTGGTAAGGTTCTCCCCACATAAGCGCCACATCATGAGGGGTGGAGGGACTGGCCCAGTGAAGCCCCGGCAACCACCTCGGACGAGAGTCTGAGGGGAGGTGCCAAGTCCAGCAGGTCGATGTTGACGATCAGAGACCTGGAAGATGTGGGGAGGCGTCCGATCGGACCTCTGCCCCACAGGCGGAGGTTTTTTTCGAGGTAAGGAAAGAGGATCGGATGTCAATCGAGAGCCTGAAGTGCAAGGAGTGCGGGACGGCCTACGAGCTGGGCGCGCGCTTCGCCTGCGACAACTGTTTCGGCCCGCTGGAGGTCGCCTACGACCACTCCTCGCTCGACGCCGCCGGGGCAAAGCGCCGGATCCAGGCCGGCTCGCAGGGAATCTGGCGCTACGGCGACTTCCTTCCGTTCACGGGCAAGCCAGGGGACCCGCTGGAGCCCGGACTGACGCCCTTGGTGCGGGCCGACCGGCTCGCCGAGCGGCTCGGACTCGACGCCGAGCTATGGATCAAGAACGACGCTGCTAACCCCACGCACTCGTTCAAGGACCGGGTCGTCGCCGTCGCCGTCGCCAAGGCGCGCGAGCTGGGCTTCGAGACGGTCGCTTGCGCCTCGACCGGCAACCTGGCCAACGCCGTTGCGGCCCACGCTGCCGCCGCCGGCCTCGAGTCCTACGTCTTTGTCCCCGCCAACCTCGAGGAGCAGAAGCTGCTTGCCACCGGCATTTACGGCACCAACCTGGTCGGTGTGCGCGGTAACTACGACGACGTCAACCGACTCTGCACGCAGCTGGCCGAAACGCGGCCCTGGGCCTTCGTCAACGTCAACCTGCGCCCCTACTACGCCGAGGGCTCCAAGACCCTCGCCTACGAGACCGCCGAGCAGCTGGGCTGGGAGCTGCCCGACCGGATCGTCTGCCCGATCGCTTCCGGCTCGCTCTTCACCAAGCTCGGTCGCGGCTTCCAAGAGTGGCTGGAGTTGGGACTGCTGAGCGGCGAGCTGCCGGTCTTCAACGGAGCCCAGGCCGAGGGCTGCAGCCCCGTCGCCACCGCCTTCGCCGAAGGCTGGGACGTCTGCAAGCCGCAGAAGCCGGAGACGATTGCCAAGAGCCTGGCGATCGGGGACCCGGCCGACGGTCCCTACGCCGTCGAGCAGGCACGCCGCACCGGCGGCCGCGTCGACGCCGTCGACGACGAGGAGATCCGCGCCGGGATCCGCCTACTCGCCGAGACCACCGGCATCTTCACCGAGACCGCCGGCGGGGTGACGATCGGCGTGCTCGCCAAGCTGGCCA
>DASTYR010000312.1:0-3504 GCA_035764795.1 Solirubrobacterales bacterium
GTTTACGAGGTTGGCGTCCTCACCTCCGTCGCGTACGGCGACGGGCGCGGCAATCGGGGTGGTCACGGTCGTCGAAGAGCCCTCCTCGCCGTCGACCCAGCCCGCGGCGATCGCAAGCATGAAGAGCGCGCCGACGATCGCGCCGCCGAGCATGGCCGAGCCAATGGAAGTTCCGAGCATGCGCTTCATCACGGCGATGATTACGCCCCTCCCCTAAGCGAGCCTAAAAATCCTTCGCGCTAGGGGAGGTCGTGCTCGCGGGTTTCGCCGTTCGCGCCGGTCAGCTCGCGCGCCAGGCCCTCGGGGTCCTCGGCGCCCATCAACGCCTCGCCGATCAGCACGGCGTCGACCCCGACCCGCTCCAGCTCGTCGAGCTCCGCGCGGCCGGAGAAGCCGCTCTCCGCAACGACCGTCTTGCCGGCGGGAACGTCCGGCATCAGCTCGTAGGTGGTGGCCACGTCGACCACGCCGGCGTCGAGATTGCGATTGTTGATGCCAACGACCTCGGCATCAATCCGCAGCGCCCGCTCCAGCTCCTCAACGTCGTGGACCTCGACCAGGCAATCGAGGTCCAGGCCGCGGGCCGTCTCGTAGAGGCGGTGCAGCTCCTCCTCCCCGAGGGCGCGCACGATCAGCAAGACCGCGTCGGCGCCGTACACCGCGGCCTCGTAGAGCTGGTAGGGATCGACGATGAAGTCCTTACGCAGGATCGGCAGCCCACAGGCCCGGCGGGCCGCGCTCAGGTCATCCAGCGAACCGCCGAAATGGCGCTCGTCGGTCAGTACCGAGATCGCAGCGGCGCCGCCGCGCTCATAGGCAGCGACCCGCTCGGCGACCGTCGCCGTCGAGATCTCGCCGGCGCTGGGGGATCGCCGCTTGAACTCGGCGATCACCGAGAGGCCGGGCCGCACCAGCGCCTCGTTGAAGGGCCGGTCGCGTCCGCGCTCCGGAAGGCGCGACTCCAGTTCGGCCTGGGAAGTACGGCTGCGGCGCGCCTCCACCCCCTCGCGCGCAGCTCCGATTAGCTGCTCGATCATTCCCACTGGAGGCGCTAAGCCTAGATGGTTGCGAGGCGGTCGGCGGTCGCGACAAGACGCTCGAGCAGCTCACGGGCAGCGCCGTTGTCGACCGCCGTGGCCGCAGAGCCCACTCCCTCGGCAAGACTGCCGGCACGGCCGCCGACGTAGATCGCCGCACCAGCATTGAGCAGGACTAGGTCACGCCGCGCCCCCCGCTCACCGTCGAGGACGGCGCGTGAGGCCGCCGCGTTCTCTTCCGGGCTGCCGCCGGCGACCTCGTCGAGCGAGGCCGGGGCGAGGCCCAGCTCGCCGGGCTCGACAAACCACTCGTCCGTCCCACCCTCGGCGACCTCGATCACCCTGGTCCGCGTCGAGAGCGAAAGCTCGTCGAGACCGTCGTCGGCGGCGACGACCAGCGCGCGGGCGCTACCCAGTCCTACGAGCGCCTCGGCAATCGTCTCCTGGTAACGCCGGTCGGAGACGCCGAGCAACTGCCGCTGGGCACCGGCCGGGTTGGTCAGCGGGCCGAGGAAGTTGAAGATCGTGCGCACGCCGAGCTCCTTGCGGGCCGGCACGACGTGAGCCATCGCGGCATGGTGGCGAGGCGCGAACATGAAGCCGAAGCCAATCTCGTCGATGCAGTGGCCGACCTGCTCCGGGGTCAGCTCGATGTTGACGCCCAGTGCCTCCAGCAGGTCGGCCGAGCCGCAACGGCTGGTGTTGGAGCGATTGCCGTGCTTGGCGACCGCGCAGCCAGCCGCAGCTGCAACAAGCGCGGCGGTGGTCGAGACGTTGAAGGTCGAGGGACCGCCCCCGGTACCGGCCGTGTCGACCAGGTCGTCGCGGCGGGTCGCCACCGGCGTCGCAAGGGAGCGCATGGTGCGGGCCAGCCCGACCAGCTCCGGAACCGTCTCCCCCTTTGCCCGCAGCGCAATCAGGAAGGCGGCCGTCTGCACGTCGCTCGAACGGCCCTCCATGATCTCCGCCAACACCGCGGCGGCATGGTCGGCGGTCAGGTGGTCACCGGCGCAGACGGCGTCGATCGCCCTCGTAACGACGTCGTTGGGCACCGGCTCAGTCGTCCTTCAGAAAGTTGGCGAGCAGGTGCTTGCCCTGCGGGGTGAGCACCGACTCGGGATGGAACTGGACGCCCTCGGCGGGCAGCTCGCGGTGGCGAGCCCCCATGACCACCTCGCCGAGGCGAGAGCTGACCTCGAGCTCGTCAGGGAGATCGGGGTCGGCGACGAGCGAGTGATAGCGGCCGGCGACCAGCGGGCTCGGGAGGCCGGCGTAGATCGTGCGGCCGTCGTGTTCGATCTCGGCATCCTTGCCGTGGATCGGCTCGCCCTGGACGGTGCGGCCGCCGAAGGCCTCGACCAGCGACTGGTGGCCGAGGCAGACGCCGAGCACCGGCGTGGCGGCCTCGGCAAAGGCACGGACCGCCTCGACCGAGACGCCGGCCTCCGCCGGCGTGCAGGGGCCCGGCGAGACGACAACCCGGTCGGGCTGCCGCTCCCGCAACTCCTCGACCGTTGCCTTGTCGTTGCGCACCACCTCGACCTCGGCTCCCAGCTCGCCCAGGTATTGGACGAGGTTGTAGGTGAAGCTGTCGTAGTTGTCTATGACGAGCACTTTCATCTCGTCGCCGATCATGCCCAATCGGGTTGTTCGCACGCGAGCTCGACGGCGCGGAACACGGCCTTGGCCTTGTTGACGGACTCGTTGTACTCGTAGGCGGGTTTGGCGTCGGCGACCGTGCCGCCGCCGGCCTGGACGTGGATCTGGCCGTCCTTGGCGACCACGGTGCGGATGTGGATCGCGGTGTCAAGGTCGCCGCTCCAGGAGAGATAGCCGATCGCGCCGCCGTAGCCACCCCGCTTGACCGGCTCGAGCTCGTCGATGATCTGCATCGCCCGCACCTTCGGCGCCCCCGACAGCGTCCCCACCGGCAGAGCCGAGCGCACCACGTCCATCGCCGTCACTCCCTCGCGCAGCCGCCCCGACACCTGACTGACGATGTGGAGGACGTGCGAGTAGGTCTCGACCGCCATCAGCTCGTCGACCTTGACCGTCCCGTACTCGCAGACGCGGCCGAGATCATTGCGGCCGAGGTCGACCAGCATCACGTGCTCAGCGCGCTCCTTGGGGTCGTTGAGCAGCCGCTCGGCGAGGCGGCGGTCCTCCAGGCCTTCGAGCTCGCCGCCGACCAGCCGGAGTGGCCATG
Organism: Solirubrobacterales bacterium; assembly: GCA_035764795.1. Classification (GTDB taxonomy): domain Bacteria; phylum Actinomycetota; class Thermoleophilia; order Solirubrobacterales; family 70-9; genus VRUE01. The sequence continues at coordinate 3,244 of DASTYR010000312.1, forward strand.
ACGCGCGTCCTCGTCGTCGACAACTACGACAGCTTCACCTACAACCTCGTCCAGTACCTGGGCGAGCTCGGTGCGGAGCTTGACGTCGTCCGTAACGACAAGGCCACGGTGGCCGAGCTCCTCGGCCGCGGCGCCGACCGCCTGGTGATCTCGCCGGGGCCGTGCACGCCCGCCGAAGCCGGCATCTCGGTCGAGGCGTCGCGTGCCTTCCCCGAGGTGGGGGTGGCGACCCTGGGCGTCTGCCTCGGCCACCAGTCGATG
>DASTYR010000313.1:0-4529 GCA_035764795.1 Solirubrobacterales bacterium
CCCCAACCTGCGCACGGTCGAAGCGGTGCAGATGGCCGAGCGCCTCCTCGGGCAGCTCGAGGACCTGGAGCGGGCGGGGGGCCTGCGGATCGAGGTCGCGGCCGGGGTCGCCGCCTGCCCGGAGCACGGGACGGACGTCGACGGGCTCCTGCGCAAGGCCGACGCGGCGATGTGGCGGGCGCGCGCGGTGGGGCAGCCGGTCGGAGTGGGGGCTCTAACCCGTCCCGAAGTCGTGCAAGATCGCTGACAGTTTCCGTAAATCTGTCCATAACTGCGGTAAACCTGGCGGAGTGGTGGAAGAATCCCCTGCGTGCCAGGCATAAGGACCAACGCGGCGGCTGAAGTCCTCGGCGTCAGCCCCAACACTCTGCGCAGCTGGGAGCGGCGCTACGGCTACCCGGTTCCGAAGCGGACCGTCGGCAACCATCGCAACTACGAGCTGGTTGAGTTGCAGATGCTGCGCGACGCGCTCGCCGAGACCGGCAACATCTCGTCGGCGATCGAGCTGGCGCGCCAGCGCCAGGCGGCGCCGGCCAGCGACGACAGTCTGCTGGGCGCCTTCGAGAGCTTCGACGAGGACAGCGCCGATCGCGCGATCGAGGAGAGCCTCGTCCTGCGCCCGCTCGAGCGTACGGTCGAGGAGATGCTGCTGCCGGCGATCGACCGGCTCGCTGCCGATCCAGACCGTGAGGCCGAGCTCGAGTTCGCCGCGCGCTGGGCGATGGGGTGGCTGCACGGCGCCCGCCGCCTCGCTTCGCGCGCCTCGCGCCCGGCCGGCGTCCTGTTGCTCGACTCGAGTCGCGGCAGCGAGGCCGAGGCGGTTCACGCGCAGGCGCTCGACCTCGCCCTGCGGCGGGCCGGCTTCCGCGTCCTCGTTCTTTCCGACGAGCTGGCCGAGGAGCGGATGGAGCGAGCGATCGCTGCCCTAGACCCGACCGCGATCGTCCTCTGTGGCCCAGGCGCCGACACCCAGTCAGCCGTCAAGCTCGTCCGCCAGATCCGCGACGCCGGCGTCGACGCCCCCCTCTTCGGCTTCCGCGCCAGCGGCTTGATCGGCGATGCGATCCCCTCCGCCGGCGAGCGGCCGAGCGCGGTTACCGCGATGCTCAACGCCGATCTCCGCGCTCGCGCCGCAGCTGCTTTTGCCTAAGCGCTCTCCGGCTGGGTCTCGCTGATCCCGAAGCGGTCGTGAAGGCGCCGCAGCGGCTGTGGCGCCCACCAGTTCCACTTCCCGAGCAGCTCCATCAGCGAGGGGACGAGCAGGGCCCGCACGATGCTGGCGTCGATCAGGACGGCAAGCGCCGTGCCGACGCCGTTCTCCTTGACGAAGAGGATCTCCGAGGTGGCGAAGGCGCCGAGCGCGACCGCGAAAAGCAGCGCCGCCGCGGTGACGATCCGCCCGGTTCGCTCGAGCCCGATCGCGACGCTCTCGGACTCCGAGGCGCCGTTGTCACGCGCCTCTTTGATCCGCGAGAGCAGGAAGACCGCGTAGTCGGTCGAGAGCCCGAAGGCGACGGCAAAGAGCAGGATCGGCATCGTCTGCTCGAGCGCCCCGGTGCTGTTGTAGGCGAGCGCGTCTTCGAAGCGGCCGTCTTGGAAGATCAGCACCAGCAGCCCGAAGACGGCACTGAGGTTGAGGAAGTTCATGATCAGCGACTTGATCGGCAGGACCACCGAGCCGGTCATCAGGAAGAGGATGACCAGGGTCGAGCCGATCACGATCGCCAGGGCCAGCGGTAGGTGCCGCGCCAGGCTGTCCTGGAAGTCGATGAATTCGGCGGTGGAGCCGCCGACCAGGACCTCGCCGCCGCGGACGTCGAGCGCGCGCACCCGCTCGACCGTCTCCTTGCTCTCGTCGGAGGCGAACGGGTTTGCCGAGACCGTCTGGATCACGGTCAGGTCAGGGGTCAGCCGCTGGGGCGGCAGGACCGCTGCGATGCCCTCCGTCCGATCGACCCGCCTGCGCAGGGCCACGACCGACTTGGAGTCGCTTCCCCGCACAGTCACCCAGATCGGGCTGTCACGGTAGGGCGGGAACTCCTCCCTGACGATGTCGTAGGCCTGGTGGGCGCTGGCGTCCGCCGGCAGGACGGTGGGATCGACGGTGTCGAACTTGATGTTGAGGAAGGGGATGCCCATGACGATCAGCAGGGCGGCGCTCGCCGTCGCCACGCCGATCGGCCGCCGCATCACGAATCGGGAGAGGCGGTACCAGAAACCCTGCTCGTCTGGCCGGGCCTCGGCCTCGGCGCGGCGGCGCAGGAAGCGCGGCGCCAGCGAGTTGACGCGCGAGCCGAGCAGCGTCAGCACCGCCGGCAGCACGGTGAGCGAGATCAGCGCCGCGAAGAGCGCGACCAGCGATCCCCCCAGCCCCATCGAGTAGAGGAAGCGCTGGGGGAAGACAAGCAGCGAGGCGAGCGCCGCCGCCACGGTCAGCGAGGAGAAGAAGACCGTGCGCCCGGCGGTGGCCATCACCCGTCGCATCGCCGCCAGGCCGGGCCCGTCCTTGGCGATCTCCTCGCGGTAGCGCGAGACGACGAAGAGGCTGTAGTCGATCGAGAGACCCAGCCCCAGCGCCGTGGTCAGGTTGAGCGCGAAGATCGAGATCGATCCGAACTCGCTTGCCAGGCGCAGGATGAAGAAGGTGCCGACGATAGCCAGCGCGCCGATCATCAACGGCAGCAGCGCCGCGACGAGGCTGCGGAAGAAGAGCAGCGAGAGCAAGAAGAGGAGGGGGAAGGCGAGCATCTCGGCTTTCTGGAGATCGCTCTCGACCTGTTTGTTGACCTGCTCCTGGGCGACGGCGCCGCCACCGACGATCACGCCCTCGCGGTCCTCGAAGCGCTCGGCGATCGCCGAGCCAGCTTCCTGCCAGTCCTTGTCGTCGGTCGGCTTCAGCTCGACGGCGAGATAGGTCGAGTTGCCGTCCTCCGAGACGAAGTCGCGCGAGCGCGTGTCGTAATAACCGCTGACCGACTTGACGGCGGGCATCGCGCCGATCTCGGTGGCGATCGCGGTTACCCGCTCGCGCCCGGCCCGGGTGCCGACGGGGGCGTCGCGTATGACGACGATCGCGCCGGCGACGCGATGGCCGGCCGCCTGGAGGGACTCGCGTGCCTCGATCGCCTCGGTGCCTGGATCGTCGGCGCCGTAGGGGTCGAGGCGATCCGCGACCGAGCCGCCGATCGCTCCGGCGAGCAGGAAGAAGGCGACGGCGAAGAGGCCGACCCGGCGGGCGCGGCGGTCGGCAAAGCGGGCGAGGGCGTCGAACATCATCGGCTCCTTTCGGGTCGGGCCGGCTCGAGCATCTGGGCCTCCATCCGCTCGCACCACCCGGCGAACCACTCGTTGAACTCGATCCCCGCCCGCAGCACCATCAACGGGTAGGGGTCCTCCTTTTCCAGGACTTTCGGCTCCATCGAGCGCAGGCGCTCGGCCAGACCGGCGCGGTGCTCGCGCATCGCGGCCAGGATCCGCGTCGCCTCGTCGCGGGGCAGGGCGCCGGCAAAGAAGAGCTTGAGCAGACCCTCGTCGCGGGTCTCGTAGGTGCGCGGCGGTTGCCGCAGCCATTCGCGCAGGGCCGCTTCGCCCGCCTCGGTGATCGCGTAGACGGTGCGCTTGCGCTCGCCGCGCGGCGAGTCGGCACCCTCGACCAAGCCGCCCTCCGCCAGTCGCTTCAGCTCGGGGTAGATCTGCCCATAGCTGGCAGCCCAGAAGAAGCGGGTCGAGTTGTCGACCAATGCCTTGATCTCGTAGCCCGAGCGGGGCTGGCGGCTGACCATGCCGAGGATCACGTAGGCGGTCGGGCTCAGCTCCATCGCTGCAGATATATCGGGCCGATATATCTCATAGTGTGATCTCGATCACCCCGACGTGCCGCGGCTCATGGACGCATAGCGACCCCTTGCCGCGGCACGTCTTAGTCCCGTGGACGCGACTATCCTCGGAGCGCCATGGGCGAGAGGAACTCAGACATCGTCGTGATGAAGTTCGGCGGCACCTCCGTCGCTGGTGCCGAGGAGATCAAGCGGGCGGCGCGGCGGATCGTCGCCGCACGCGAGGCGGGCAGCGCGGTCGTCGCCGTGCTCTCGGCGCGCGGCAAGACGACCGACGAGCTGGTTGCCCAGGCACTCGAGATCTCCGAGCGCCCGGATTCGCGCGAGATGGACATGCTGCTCTCGACCGGCGAGCGGATCTCCTGCGCCCTCTGCGCGATGGCGATCCACGACCTCGGCCACGACGCGATCTCGTTGACCGGCTCGCAGGCGGGGATCGTCACCGACTCCTCCCACACGAAGGCGAAAATCATCGATGTGCGAGCCGACCGCATCCGCGACACGCTCGAGCAGGGCAAGATCGTGCTCGTCGCCGGCTTCCAGGGCGTCTCGACCGAGAGCCGCGACGTCACCACGCTGGGGCGCGGCGGCTCCGACACGACCGCGGTCGCCCTGGCCGCGGCGCTCGACGCCCAGGTCTGCGAGATCTACACCGACGTCTCAGGCGTCTTCAGCGCCGATCCGCGAATCGTC